>DATMML010000086.1 GCA_035570235.1 Vicinamibacteria bacterium
GGGCTGGGGATGTCGCTCATCATGGGGGTGATGCGCATCATCAACTTGGCCCACGGCGAGCTCATGATGGTCGCGATGTACATCACCTTCTGGGGCTTCACGCTTCTCGGGATCGACCCCTACCTGTCCCTTCTGGCCGTCTTCCCGTTGATGTTCCTGCTCGGGGTGGCGGTGCAAAAGTTCCTGCTCGAGCCCGTCATGGAAGCGGACACCGTGCTCCCCGAGAACCAGGTCCTTTTGACCGTCGGCCTCGGGCTCGTACTCGCCAACCTCGCCCTCCTCCTCTTCACCGCCGACTACCGCTCCGTCCCCGTGTCCTACGCAAGCAAGACCATCTACTGGGATATGTCGCTCGGAGGGCAGACCATCTCGCTCTCCTTCAGCTTGCCTTTCCTGGTCGCCTTTGGGATTGCCTTGGCCCTGGGTTTGCTTCTCTTCCTCTTTCTAGGCCGGACCGACACCGGCCGGATGATCCGGGCCACCGCCCAGGACAAGCGCGCCGCCGCCCTGATGGGGATAGATACCCAGCGCATCACCGCCATCACCTTCGGCCTCGGGTCCGCCCTGGTCGGGGCCGCGGGCACGCTCCTCGCCCCCGTCTACTACCTTTACCCGCAGGTGGGGGGGCAATTCACGCAGAAGGCGTTTGTTATCACCATCCTGGGCGGCTTGGGGGACATCCCGGGGGCGGTTTTGGGTGGCCTGGTGCTCGGCCTCGCGGAGTCGCTCGGCTCCGTCTACATCTCCCTCGGGTACAAGGACGCCTTCGGGTTTGTCATCTTCGTCCTCGTTCTCATTTTCATGCCGCGTGGCCTGCTCGGGAGAGGGCGGGCCTAGGGGGAAGGGATGCCCAAGAAGAGGGTCTTGGCCGCCCTCCCCCTCGCCGCCCTCCTTTTCCTCCCCGCGGCGACCCAAAACCCGTACCTGCTCCACATGGCGATCCTCTCCTTGCTCTGGGTCGTCCTCGGCCAGAGCTGGAACCTGCTCGGGGGGTACACGGGGCAGATCTCCTTCGGGCACGCCGCCTTTTTCGGGGTCGGCGCCTACACCGCCGGGATCCTGGTCAAGTCCGGCTTCTCCGCCCCCGCCGCTTGGTGGGGGCTCCCCCTCGGCGGCCTCACCGCGGCGGCGGTGGCCGCCCTCATCGGCTGGATCTGCCTCCGACTACGGGGCTCCTACTTCTCCCTCTCCGTGCTCGCGCTCTCCGAGGTCCTGCGTCTGGTGGCGGTCAACTGGAAGCAGCTCACCAACGGGGCGGAGGGCATCCTGCTCATCCCCGCCTTTACGGAGAAGATCTGGTACTACTACATCGCCCTCGGCCTCGCCGCCTTGAGCTTCGCGGTCATCCGTTGGGTGATGGGGAGCAAGGCCGGCTACTACTTCCTGGCCATCCGCGAGGACCAGGACTGCGCGGAGTCCCTCGGGATCGACACCACCAAGTACAAGCTCCTCTCGGTGTTGCTGAGCGCTTTTTTCACCGGGGTGGCGGGGGGCTTCTATCTGAACTACATGGGTTTCATCGACCCCGGGATCGTGTTCTCCGTCGCGGACATCTCGATCATGATGATCCTGGTCACGATGCTGGGGGGAGCCGCCACCAGCTTGGGCCCGGCGGTGGGAGCGGTTATCTTCATCCTCGTCTCCGAGCTCCTCCGGGTCTGGGTCAAGCAGGGGCACCTGATCTTCTTTGGGGTGCTCATGATCGGCATCATCATCTTCTTCCCCAACGGGATCGTGGGCGCGGTCCTGGATGCGCGGGCGCGACGACGAAGAGGGCCGGGAGGACCGGCGACGGCATGACCCCCCTCCTCGAGCTCGACGACGTCAGCAAGCGCTTCGGTGGCCTGATGGCCGTACGCCGCATGTCCTTTCGCCTGCAGAAGGGGGAGATCCTGGGGCTGATCGGGCCGAACGGGGCGGGGAAGACCACCATCTTCAATCTGATCAACGGTTACTTCCCGCCCGCGAGCGGAAAGATCCTCTTCCGGGGCACTCGGATCGACGGCCGCAAGCCCCACAAGGTCTGCCGGCTGGGCCTGGCCCGCACGTTCCAGGTCGTGAGGCCGCTCGCCCGCCTCAGCGTTCTCGAGAACGTCATGGTGGCGGCCTTCTCGCGGACCAATCGCCCGGAGGAAGCGCGCCGGGAAGCGTGGCAGGCGATCTCCTTCACGGAGATGGAGTGCTGGCGCGAGGCCCCCGCCCGCAGCTTGCCTCTGGGCATGCGCAAACGTTTGGAGATGGCGCGGGCGCTGGCCACCAAGCCGGAGCTGCTGCTTCTGGACGAGAACTTCGCGGGGCTCAACCCGGCCGAGGTGGAGAAAACGATCGAGATCGTCCGCAAGATTCACGCGAGCGGGGTCACGATCCTGATCATCGAGCACAACATGCGCGTCATCATGTCCATTTCCCAGCGCATCCTCTGCATCAACTACGGCGAGAAGATCGCGGAAGGGACTCCGCTGGAGATCGCGAAGGATCCGCTGGTGGTGGAGGCTTACCTCGGGAGCGCCCGTGCTTAGGGTCGAAGGCATCGACGTTGCCTACGGCGATGTCCAGGTCCTGTGGGACGTTTCCTTGGAGGTGAAGGAGGGAGAAATCGTCGCCCTCATCGGAGCGAACGGCTCCGGCAAGACCACCACCCTGATGACGATCTCAGGCCTGCTTCCTGTTGCCAAGGGCGGCGTGTTCTACGGGAAGGAGCCGATCCACACCCGGCCCGCGCATGAGATGGTGGGGCTGGGGATCGCCCACGTCCCGGAGGCGCGCCGGCTTTTCCCCGACATGACCGTCCGCGAGAACCTGCTCTTGGGCGCGCTCACCCCGGAGGCGAGAAAGAACCGTCCGCAGACGCTGGAGAAGATGTTCACCCTCTTCCCGCGGCTGAAGGAGCGCGAAAAGCAGCTCGCGGGGACCCTCTCCGGGGGCGAGCAGCAGATGGCCGCCATCGCGCGCGGGCTGATGTCGAGCCCCCGGCTGCTGATGCTCGACGAGCCCTCCCTGGGCCTCTCGCCGCTGCTGGTGAGCGAGATCTTCCGCGTCATCGAGGAGGTCCACCGGGGAGGGACCACCGTGCTGCTGGTGGAGCAGAATGTCTTCAAGACGCTGGGGATCGCCGACCGCGCCTACGTGCTCGAGAATGGCCGCATCGCGCTCACGGGGAGGGGTCGGGAGCTGCTCGCCGACGACCACGTCAAGAGGGCGTATCTCGGGCTTTGAGCAAGAGGCCGAGCTCCGGACGGTGTCGTGCCCGAAGCCGAAGAGGATCTCGACCGTAACCGCGTCTCCGAGGGGTGGCTCGCCCTTCTCCTGGGTTCGCTGTCGCGGCCGGGGGGCGCCGGCTTTTTCGGTGCTTGCACCGGGACCCCTCGGGGGGCATGATTCCAGGCCAATGGACGACGAATCCGATCTCGTTTACCTGGCGGCCGGGCCCCTGGGAGCGATCCTCCTGGGGATGGCCTTCTTCCCCTGGCGTGGGATCACCAACGCATCGAATTTCACATTCGCCTTCCTGGCCCTCACGATCTTGGTCGCGGAATACGGGGGCCGCCGGGCGGCCGTCGCCACCGCCCTGACCTCCACCCTGAGCCTGGACTTCTTCCTGACCCAGCCCTACCTGAGGCTGGAAATTGCCAACAAGGACGATGTCATCGCCTTCGTCGGCCTGGCCGCTTCCGGCCTCATCGCGGCCGCTTTCGGCTCCCAACGGGGTGAGCGGATCACCGCGCTGCGTCGCGCGCGCGCACACATGGAGGCCATCCACTCCGTCCTCCGTCGCCTAGAGAGCACCGATCCTCAGGAGCGGGTGCTAACGGAGATCGCCTCCGTGCTCCGCGTCGGGTTTCCGCTTTCCGCGGTGGTGGTTCGCAACGAAAGAGGACAGGTGGTGGCCTTTTCGGGATCGGCCACGCCCACGCCGGCGGCCCATCTCCTCCGGTCCGACGACCTCCTCTCTGGCGGGGAGCCGCCCGAGGCCCCCGGACGCATCCGCCTCCCGTTCCCGTCCGACGGTGGTCGGCTCGATCTCTACTTCCGGGACCGCCACACGGGGGCCCTCGAGATCTGGGGCAACGGGGTGGCCGCCTTGCCTGAGGAGCGTCACGTCCTGAAGGACGCGGCGCGAATCGTAGGTGCGATCCTGGGCGCCCCCGACCACGTGCAACCCTCTAGTGATCTGACCGCGAGCGCCTCCGCCCCCCTTCGCTCCTGAACCGATGGGCGCGTACCCCTTGGTCTCGGGGAAGCGGAGGCACCGAGCCGGCGGAACAGGCCCCGCAGACGCTCGGCATCAACCCTGGAGTCGGGCCGGGGTGATCTGTCGAATGCGACCTCCGCACCGGGTCCGATTCGCCCGGACCTGGCCGCCGCTGGGCGCGAGACTCCGTGCCCTCAGGTGCGCGGCGTCCCCGGCTTGTACTTCAGTACCTTGACCTTCTCCAGAGTGACCAAGCCGTCCGCCACCATCTCCTCGAGGATCGGCTCCAGCCGCTTGATGTGCTCGTCGGTGTCGACGACCTCAATGACCAGCGGCAGGTCCTGAGACAGCTCGAGCAAGTGTGCGGTGTGCACGACACTGCGCGCGCCAAAGCCGGCCAGCCCCCGCAGCACGGTTGCGCCCGCGAACGCCTCCTTGCGTAGCCGCTCGACGAGCGCGTCCGCCAAGGGCCGCCCCTTCCAACGGTCGCTCTCCCCGATGAAGATGCGGACCATCCACTGATCGCCTTCGAGGACACGCAAGATCAGCTCCCCACGAGCCAGCGCCCCGCGGCCAGGCCCAGCGCCCCCGCCAGAAGGCACAGCAGGAGGGTGGCCGCCACATTGAGTCCCGCCAGCCAGTAGGCCCCTTCGCGCAGGAACTCGATTGTCTCGTAGTTGAATGTCGAATACGTCGTGAAGCCGCCCACGACCCCGGTGGCCAGGGTCAGCCGAAGCCCCGGCGACATGAGGTTAGTGGTGAGACCGACGTGCATGATTGCCCCCAGAAGGAAGGAGCCCACGACGTTCACGGTCAGGGTCGCGTAGGGGAAGGTGGTACCGAGGATCCGGGGGGCTCCTATCGCGACCAGATATCGTGCCCCCGTTCCGAGGGCGCCCCCGAAGCAGACTAGAAGGAAACGGTCCATGGCGGAGCCCCGATCCAAGGTGTCCCCGATCGGCAAGGCCCTTTCCAATGGAGGCAAGCCAGCGACGGCCCTTCAACTTCCATGAGCACAGGGCTGATTCTATCGTGGCGCGGCGGGAAGCGCCCTTTCTGTCTGTAGGTCGAGCGGGGAACGCGGTCTTGGTCGTCCGGTTGGCTCGGCCGCGGGGTCCAAGATCGGCCAGGCCATGAATGGCCACCCGTCCTGGATGGCCAGGCCCGGCTTCCCTAAAGATGGCGCAAGGGGTCTCCCCTCTCCTCGGCGGTGGGCGGTTGCACGGCCCGACGCAAGAACTCACGGGCCAGGTGACGACCCGCGAGGCCGAAGGACAGGGCCAGGGCCAGGACGACGCCCCCGAAGAGGATGGTGAATGAAACGAGGATGATCTGCCGGCCCATGCTCAGGTGCTCCAGAGCCATGGCCACGAAGAGGATCATCACCGCCGTGTGCACGCCGGCCGCCAAGAGCCGGGCCGAGGGGAGCCCGGCGTTGACGGCGGCGATGAGAACGGTCCGCCTGAGAAATGCGCTGATCAAGGAGCCCAGGAGGACGAGACCCACGCCGATGAGAAGCTGGGGGAGGTAGTTGAAGGCCCGCGAGACGAGGTCGTTGGCAAACTGGAGGTTCAGGGTACCGATGCCGAGGAGCACGGACAGGGCGAAGACCGCCCAGGCGCCGGCGGCGGCGACCGCCTGCGAGGGGGACTGGGTGACCCCGCCCTTCTGCAGCACGACGCTGAGGCCCAACCGCGCGGCAAAGCGGTCGAACCCCAGCCGCGGCAGCAGCCGGCGCAAAAGGGTCCGGAGGGCGGCCGCGGCCAGGGCTCCCAGGGAGAGGATGAGGAGCATGGCCAGCAGGTCGGGGCCCACCGCCTCCAGCCGCTGGCCGAAGCTGCTCAATGTCCTGCCGATCACATGGTTCAGGAAGTCCCACATGTCACACCTCCTGCGCCATCCAGCGCTCGCGCAGACCGCCCTTCTGCCGAAGGAACTCGTCCGCGAGGTCGCGGACGACCGCCTCCACGTCCCCCGCCCCGTTGTCCTCGGTGCGGAGGACGAAGGAAGCCGTCCGCCCGAGGTAGAGCGGCACCAAGGAACGAAGGAGCTGGTCACCGGGCAGCACCCGGCGCTGGTACGCGAGGGCGAAGTCGTAGATGACCCGCACCCAGAGCGGGTCCGGGAAGTGGAAACCGTTGGTCGGTCGCTCCAGGGTCATGACCTCGTGGCGGGTCTCCGGGAGCAGGACTCCCTCCCAGACCTCGGAGAGGGCCTGGACCCCTTGCCGGAAGATGGTGAGCATCCGCTCGACGTTGACGGGGACCGGTTCCAGGCCGACGCCGTGGGGAAAGCCGAACAAGGGAACCTCCTCCGCGCCCAGGACGTCCCGCCAGCGTTCGTGATAGGTGCGCATCAGATCGAAGACCGACGACACGACTTGGAGCAGCATCTCCGCCAGATCCGTGCCGGGGTCCTTGGCGTCGTGGATCTTGGCCCCCAGGAAGGACTGGCAGACCCTAAACCCGTCCGCGAGAGCGGTGGTCGTCATCCAGATGTCGATGCCGAAGCGCGCGACGTTCGACTCCCACACCGGTTTCGTGAGGTAGTGGGAGGCGAGGGCGCCCGAAAAGCCGAAGTCACCCCCGATGGGCTGGCGGACGTCTCGGCCGTAGAGCGCCCGGGTCAGGGGATAGACGATGGAGTTGGTGATCGTCCCGTCGTGCTTGTGCCGCACATAGAGGGGGGCGACGAAGTCGAACCCGAGCTGCCGCACGGGACCCAGGAGAAGGTGGACCCATTCGGGGGTAATGCTCCGTAGGTCGGCGTCGAAGACCACACAGGCCTTGGCCCCCAGGCGCTCGGCGATGGCGAAGATGGTGCGGAAGGCGCTGCCCTTCCCCGGCATCCCGTGGTAAGGGGTGACGATCTTCTGCACGGGCGTGAGGGGGTGCTGCACAAGGATGGCTCCGGGGTTCGAGAAGTCCGCCGCGGCCACCGCCTCGGGGGTGCCGTCGCCGGACCCCCCGTCCGAGTTCACGATGACCGCCCGCTGGTCCGGGAAGTACTTGGCGAGCCCCGCCGCCGCCGCTCGAACCACGTGGCCGATGGTGCGGGCGTTGTTGAAGCTCGGGATCCCCACCAACACGTCGACCTCGCTGATCTCCTGGAGGCGAGCCTCGACCCCCGGGGGGAGGGGCAGGGGGTCGCTCAGCATTCCCGCGGTTGCTCACCAGGTGCCGGGGCGGGGCGGAGCCGCCGGCCGCGGAGCACCGCCATCACGGCGGCATTCCAGCCCGCGGGGCCCGGGACCGGTGCCCGCTCCGCCCGCGGCAGGCGCGCGGCGAGCACGTTGTCGATCGTCCCCGAGGGTCGGGGGATGACGATGGGCCGATCGACGCGCTCGAGCATGGCCAGGTCGTTTCCGGAGTCGCCCACCCCCACCGTCCGATAGCGCCTCCCCTCCGCCGCGAGGAGGTCGATGAGGAGGCCGAGGGCCGCCCCCTTGTCGGTGGGCCCCGTCAGATGATGGAAACGGCCGCCCTGAACCACGGTCAGCCCCCGCCGGAGCGCGGCCCGGCTGACGCGCTCCGCGTCCGCAGGATCGGCCAGAAAGGGCTCGTCCCACTCCCGCAGCCGGGCCCGAAGGGCGGCGGGGCGGGAGAGGCCCGTGATCTGCTCGATGTCGCGGGGGGCCAGAGTCGAGAAGGCCCGGATGCGCGCCCCCACTTCGGCGACGATTTCGCTCAGGACGGTCATCAGCTTCCGTCGGGGGACACCGAGGACGACGAGGTCGTAGCCGCCGCGCCGCCTCGAACCGGGAACGCGGCCGGAGAGGAGGCCGCGAGGCACGAGGAGGGCTCCCCCGTTCTCCACGATTAAGGGGAGGGGAAGGATGCCCAGACCCCGGGCCAGGTGCACGACCTCGGCTCGGGTCTTGCTGCTGGCGAGCACCAGGAGCAGCCCCTGCTCGGACAGGGCGGAGACGATGGTGAGGGCGGGGAGGGCCGCCTCGTGGGCGTAGGTATCCTCGTCAAGGAGACTCCCGTCGAGGTCGGTGGCGATCAGCAGTGGCTTCGTCAGAGCTAGCGCTTTCTCCCCGTCGAGACCAATTCGCCGTTCCGGACCGGGACATCGGCGGGCCCACGTCCCGCCGCCGCGACCAGGCGGGCGCCCGCGTCGGCCACCCCCGCCCACACCCGGGCCCAATTGGGGACGAGGGGCGCCCCGAGAGGGTCGGCCAGAAACTCGTCGATCGAGGTTCTTAGGGCAGCGAGGAAGGTCTGGACGTTCTTCTCCTCCTCGTGGCGATCGAACTCGAGCCCGTTCGTAGTGGCCACGGCGTAGCTGTCGGCCACCGCGTCTTCAGCCTCCCTCTGGTAGGCGGCGAGGAGGCTGCGGAGCAGGCCATCGGGCAGGTTGACGCCCTCCGCGGCGAGGGTGCGGAGGAGGTGCTTGATGACGTCCTTCGCCATCCGGTGGAGTCCGCCGCCGGAGTCCTCGGCGGAGAGCTCCTGGTGCTTGTGGTCATAGCGCTCCGCGAGCTCCACCTGGCAGATCCGACCCGGATCCCGGTGGCGCAGGGCCTCGAACAGGGTCACGATCTCGAGGCCCCAGTCGCAGGGTAGGCGCATGCGCTCTGCGAGGTCGCACTTCACCGCAAACTCCCCCGCCAGCGCATAGCGAAAGGCGGAGAGGTAGCCAATGTAGGGGTCGTGGCCGATGAGCCGGGTGATGGCGGCCAGAAGCGGGGTCAGAAGCAGGCGCGTGACGCGGCCGTGCAGCCGATTCGAGACCCGGGCGTAGTAGCCCTTAACGAAGTCAAAGTCGACGGTGGGGTCCACGGAGGGCAACACGAGGCGGGCCAGCATCTCGCGGCTGTAGTTCAGGACGTCGGCGTCGTGGAAAGCGATGTACTCCACCCGTTCCTCGGCCAGGAGGTAGCCGATGGCCAGCCAGCAGGCCCGCCCCTTGCCCGGTTCCCCGATGTAGAGGCCCGCAGAGGCGAGGTGGGACAGCAGCTCCCTCACGGCCGGCGACTCATTCCAGAGGATGACCTTGCGCCCGGGGTAGGGGGCGAAGAACTCGTCCGCCCGCACGTAGTCGTCGGCCGTAGCGTGGTTGAGGGAGACGACGAGGGTGTCGAGATAGGGTACTTGGGCGAGCTCGTCCAGGATTCCGGCCAGGGCGGGCCGGTCCATCTCCGCCGGGATCATAGGGATGACGAGGGCCACCGGAAAGCGGGACGTCCAGGCCAGGATGCGGTCTTCGAGCTCCGCCACCGGGCGCGCGACCAGGCGGGGCAGGGCAGTGACGGGACCACTCTGATGAACGTCGCTCATGGGACCTCCCTTTCCACAGCGCGTGCGGCCCTCCTCCCACGCGCCGCGGGCGCACGGAGAAGGACCAACTCAGACTCGAATCCAAGGTGTCCTCGTCGTGGGGGAGGGGGCGAGAGACGCCGCCCGGAGGCCTAAAGGCCTGCCTACACAGCCATTATGATCCAGGGGCGGGGAGACCGAAGTGACGGCTGTCACAACACCCGGCGTCTGTCACTCCCCCTGTCGCCGCACCACCATCAGGGTGACGTCGTCATCCCACGGTTGCCCCCCGCCGTGGGCGAGCGTGGCTTCGAGGATCCGGTCCGCGAGGTCACCGGCCGGGGTCTCGTAGTTCTCCTGGACCAGGGTCTTGAGGCGCTCCTCGCCGAAGAACTCGCCCCGGAGGCCCTTTCGCTCCACGAGACCGTCGGTGAGCAGCACCAGCACGTTGCCGGGGTCGAGGCGAAGGAAGCCTCGGCGGAAGGTGACGTCGGGCAGAGGGCCGATCACGGCCCCCCCCATCCTCAGCTCCTGCAGGCGATCTTTCCGCGCCAGGAGGGGAGGCTGGTGCCCGGCGTTGACGTAGGCGAGATTGCCGTTGGTTTCCAGCTCCCCATAAAAGAGGGACACGTAGCGGCTGGAGAGGTTGCTGCGGTGGATCACGCGGTTCAGCTTGGAGAAGACGTACTCCATGCGGAGGTGCTTCTCGAGGCCCATCCTCAGGCCCGTGACCACGTCGCGGACGAGGAGGGCGGCGGGGAGGCCATGACCGGCGGCATCCCCGACCGCGAAGCCCACGAGGTCGTGGGAGACGTGAACGAAGTCGCAGAAATCCCCGCTGACCAGCTCCGCCGGAAGCGAGCGACAGGCGATCTCGAAGCCGGGAAGGACGGGCGGCTCCTCGCGAAGGAGGCTCTCCTGCACTTCGGCCGCCTCGCGGAGGTTGCTCTGGACCCGCTCCTCAAGGAGCCGGAGGCCCAGGCCGGCCCGGAGGACGTTGAGGGCGAAGTCCACATGGTCGCGGACCCATCCTTCCTCCAGCAGGAAGAACAGGGCGTGTCGGTGCGGCCGGCGGCCGACGACGACTCCCGCCGCGGGCTGGCAGGGCAGGAGCCGGCATGTCCAGGGGGACGCCGGTTCCAGGGGATCGGCGAAGATGTAGACCCGGTGCTGAAGCACCAGGCGCAGACAGGGGCAGTCTTTGGGGACGGGGTCGACGGGGGCAGGGTATCCCCCATAGCCAATGCGCAGCTCGAAGCTGTCGCGGCGCTCGGCGTAAACGAGGACCGCGGCCAGGTGTAGTTCCCGGCTCAGCTCCGCGAAGACTTCCTCGACGAACGCCTCCAGCCGGCCCCCCTCCGGTTGTTGGTCCTGGAGCCGGTTGAAGAGACCACGGAGCCCCTGGGGTCCGAGCGTCGCCGGCTCCGAAATTAGATCGTCGTTCATGCTCGCGATTGCGCCCGGGCTCACCGCGGGACCTTCGTGTCTAGGCCGGCCACAGAACGCCCGGTGGCGTCACCACCATCACCGGCCGGCCGAGCCTGGGGAGGTCCGAGCCTGGATACCAATCGCAGGGGCCAACCCTCGCCGCACCTACACCTTAACTTCGGTGGGGGCGGGCCGGGGGTGCGTTGGGTCACACCACGGGATCGCGGGCAGGCCTTCCCCGCGCGCCCCCGGGATGCGCGGCCGCGCTGCGCGCCTCCGCGTGTCACGAACTCGACCAAGCGGGTGGAAAACCGCAGCAGATCTGGGGGACGACTAGGGAGCAGGGATGACTTAGCCGACCTTGACCAGTCTCCCGCCGATGGGGGAGATGCGCTCCTCGGGGGTGAGAATGCCCTGGAAGTTGAGGGGATCGGCGGCGGACACCGACACCGGCGTCGCGCCCGAAGGAGGCCGCTTCCGAACGGCACGCAGGAGCGTGACCGCCTCCGGAAGAGCGTATTGCTCCCCATCGAAGCCGGCGACAAATCGTCCGCCGCGGAGCTCGCCTCGAGCCTCCATGAGCCGACAGGTGCGCGCCAGCTCGCGCCAAGGGAGAGGCTGTTTCTCCCGGGCCAGGGTCTTTCGGAAGATGACGCCGGTGCGTCTCAGGAGTTGCCGGACCACGAACTCCGCGGGGGGGGCCGTGGCCGGGACCCCCGCCGGGAGCACGCTCCAGCGCCCCGCGGCGTCCCCCTGGCTTCGACCCCGCCCGGCGGAGACCATCAGCCAGCGAAAGCCGCCGAACGAGTCGCAGGTCACGCGGCCCTGGACGACCAGATCGGTCAGGTTGGCCTGCAGGTATTGAAGGGGGAGAGCCGTCACGCGGAGCAGTTCCGGGAAGAACGATGCGCCCCTCCGCGCCAGAGCCTCCGCCACCTCTCGAACCGTCCCCTCCGGCTCGGCGGCCCGCCCGCCGGCCAGGGTGGAGAGGGTGAGCCAGGGCTCTAGGTCCTCGCGCCGGACGAGAGCGATCGGCGTCCGTCGGAGGACGAGGGGTGTAGAGGCCCACAGCCGCAGCCACATCACCTCGCCCGAGAGCGTCACCTGGTCCAGCCACTGGCGTTGGTAGCCACGAATCCGGGCGGGCAGCACGCTCGCCTCCCAGAGGGCAGCCGGAACCTCGAAGCCGGCGAGCTGGCGCACGACCTCCGCCACGCCCCCCGGCCCCTCCAACCGGTCCTGGGGGTCCGCGTGCTGCCAGCAGGCCAGGAAGCGCAGGAACTCGGCCGCGGTCACGGGCTCGATCTCACGACGCAAGCGGTCCAGGGTGTAGCGCTGGATGCGCGCGAGCAGGCGCCGGTCGCACCAGGCCTGGCGCGCGTCGATGCGGGTGCGCATGACGGAGCCCTCGGCTTCGAGCTCGAGCAGGAGCGGATCGTCGCTGAATACCGGACCCAGCGCCTCCAGCCGGCCGCGCAGGACGGCCCTGGGGTCACGCGATGCCTCTGCCGCGCGCCAGCGATCTCCCTCGCAGACTGCCCGCCCTGTCGCGGCCAGCTCATCGAGCCACGGCCGCCAGCCCCGACCCTCCTCGACCGTGATGTAGCCGATCCAAAGGAGAGTCTCGTGGACCTCTTCTGCGTCCTGCGGCTGTGGCCAGGCCTCCTCGCGCACCCTCGCGATAGCCTCGGGATCGAGCGCGCCCAGCTCGTTCGCGGTACGGATGTCCAGGACCCGGCGGGCCATCACCGCCTGTGTCCGGCGCTCCTCGAGGGGAGCGTCGTCGAGGAATGAATACGGCTGGGCGGCCAGGATCCCGCGGGCGAAGGCCGAAGGCTCCGCGGTGTCCGCGGTTCGCCGCTCGATGGTGCCGTCGCGGAGCCCGCGGAGCACGTCCAGAAAACCCTCCACGTCCATGGCCTCGGTCAGGCAATCCTCGACCGTCTGGCGCACGATCGGATGTTCGGTGGGCACCTCGATGGGTCCCGCGGGCAGGGTCTCGGGGCAGGCGAGGGCCGCGGGGAAGGCGGCGGCCAGCAGGTCGTCGGCCCGCATGCGCAGCAGGGGAGGGGGAACCCTCTTCCCGTTGCGAGACCGCTCCAGCAGGAGCGACCGCTGGGCGTTCCACCGCCAGCGGGTGGGGAACATCGGGGCCGCCAGAAGAGCCTGGACGAGCACCTCGCGCGCGCTCGCGGGATGGAGGTAGTCGAACACGGTCTCCAGTTCGAAACTGTGCTGGGGACCGAGAGAAAGGACGATCGCCTCTTCGTTGGCAGCGGCCTGTAGCTCGAAACCGAACCCCACGCAAAAGCGTTTGCGCAAGGCCAAGCCCCACGCCCGGTTGATGCGTGAGCCGAAGGGGGCGTGGACGACCAGCTGCGTTCCGCCGCTCTCATCGAAGAAACGCTCGAGGATCACCCGCTTCTGGGTGGGCACCGCCCCCAGGGCGCACCGTCCGGCCTCCACGTAGTCGGCTATCTGTCGCGCCGCCCCTTCGGGGAGGGCGGCGCCGCACTCGGATTGCAGGAACGTGACCGGCTCCTGGCCGCAGTCCCCGCACTCCTCGCGCAGAGCCGCGATCTCGGCCGAGAGCTCGCGCGTCCGCCCGGGCGCCTCGCCGAGCCAGAAAGGAAGAGAGGGGGGCTGGCCCCGGGCGTCGGCGACCCGCACGATCCCCTGCTCTATCCGGAGAACCCGCCAAGACGCGTTGCCGAGTTGGAAGATGTCGCCCCGATTCGACTCCACCGCCCAGTCCTCGTTCACGGTGCCCACGAGGGTGCCCTCGGGCTCGAGCCGGACCTGGTAGTCGGCGGTGTCGGGGATGGCGCCCCCCGACATGATGGCGGGGAGCCGGGCCCGCCGGGTGGCCCGGATCCGGCCGGTCTGGCCATCACGATGCAGGAGCGCCCGCCGACCCTCGGCATGAAGGTGGACGACCTGCTCGAACTCCGCGGGCGAGAGGTCGCGATAGGGCCAGGCCCGCCGGAGGGTCGCGAATAGGTCTGCCTCGTCCCAGGGCTCGGAGACGCAGGCGGCCACAATCTGCTGGGCCAGAATGTCGAGGGGCCGCGGCGGCAACGGGGTGCGGTCAAGAATGCCCCGGCGAACGCAGCGGAGGAGGGCCGCCCCTTCCACCAGTTCGTCCAGGGTCAAGGGGAAGAACCGCCCTTTCGGTACGCGGGTCAAGGCATGCCCCGCCCGGCCCACGCGTTGCAGAAATGTCGCAATGGACCGCGTGGCGCCGACCTGGATCACAAGGTCGACCTCGCCGATGTCGATCCCCAGCTCCAGGGAAGCGGTGGCGACGAGAGCGCGCAATCGGCCCGCCTTGAGGCGCTGCTCGGCGTCGAGCCGCCGCTCCCGCGAGAGACTGCCGTGGTGGCTCGAGACCGCGTCCTCTCCCAGCAGCCTCGTGAGCTGAGCCGCTATCCGCTCCGCCATCTTGCGCGTGTTCACAAAGACGAGGGTGGTGCGGTGGCCTCGGATCAGGTCCGCCATCCGCGCGTAGATCTCTTCCCATTGCTCGTGGGAGCAGACGGTGGTAAGCGGCGAGGGCGGTACCTCCACCGCCAGGTCCAGTTCGCGGAAGGTCCCGGCGTCGACGAGGGCGCATTCGCGTTCCGCTCCGACCAGGAACCGCCCCACCTCGTCCAGCGGCTTTTGGGTGGCGGAAAGGCCCACGCGCTGGAGGGGGCGCCGCGTCAAGGCCTGTAGGCGCTCGAGGGAGAGGGCCAGATGGCTTCCCCGCTTGTCGCGCACGAGGGCGTGGATCTCGTCGACGATCACCGTCCGGACAGTGGCCATCATTCCCCGCCCGGCTTGGCTGGTGAGCAGGATGTAGAGTGACTCCGGCGTCGTGACCAGGATGTGGGGGGGCCGGCGGGCCATGGCCGCGCGCTGCCCGGCGGGCGTGTCGCCCGTTCTCACGAGCACGCGGACGGTGGGCAAGAGGGGGTCGGCGGCCGCGATCTCGGCGAGGGGGCCTTCCAGGTTCTTTTGCACGTCGTTTGAGAGAGCGCGCAGCGGGGAGACGTACAGGACCTGGGTCTGGTCGGGGAGGGGGGGCTCCTGACGCAGCAGCGAATCGATGGCGGAAAGGAAAGCCGCCAGCGTCTTGCCGGAGCCCGTGGGGGCGGCGATCAGGGTGTGTCGGCCCTCGCGGATGAGTGGCCAGCCCTCGCGCTGTGGGGGAGTGGGTTCGCCAAAGCGGCGCGCGAACCAGCTTTGAACCGCGGGGTGGAACGAAAGCAGGGAGCTCACGGGACCATCCTAACCGCGGACGTTGACGGATCGGGACCGGCCGCTCAGCGTCCGAGCAGGATGAGGATGCCGGCCACGATGGCGGCCAAGGAGAGCAAGGGCGCTAGGCCAGCAAGAAAAGTCAGGTAGGGAAAGAGTCCGACCGCGATCAAATAGATCCCGAGCACGGTCATCCCCAGTCGTCCCGCGGATTTCATATCCACCTCCCGGCTGGCCAGCTTAGCCCAGAACCGCCTCCGGAGGTATGGCGACGCTGGACGCCCGGGCCGCCTTACCTAATCCTGCCCCAGACGGCCAGGAAGACCACCTCCTGGCCGCCGAACAGAATGGGCGAGGAGGTGAGGGTCAAGCCTCTCGTCGACAGCTTCACCGAGCGCGTCTGGTCGTGTCCTATCCAGTTCGGGAAGAGGCTACCTTCGATTCGGTGGGTCACGGTGCGCGCCCGTCCATCATAGGAGAATGTCCCAAAGTAGGCGTGGTATCCGTCGAAGGCCGCTTGGACCTCCTCGGCGGTGCCCCCCTCGAGGTCTTCCGATGAGAAGGGAAGTCGATTGGCCTTCATGATCTGTACGGACATCTGGCCGTTCGAGGAGTAGGTCAGACGGCCCCCGACAGCACGTCCCCACGGATACGTGGTCTCGCCGGACGGTGTGCGTGCCTTCAGGGCCGTGAGCCGCCACGTGCCGACGAGAGGTCTTGTCGGCTTCGAAGTCCGTTTCTTGCTCATGCCCAGACCTCAGCCCGCTTCCGTCTCGCGGACGAGACCGTGTCCGCACGCTTGCCCCGGACAAAGCCGCCGCCGGGGCGGGGAAGGCGCTCCACGTCCTAGGAGTGCTTTGCACCCCGGGGCCGATGCAGATCCGGCGCCTGCCCGGCGGCGCGGCGAGAGACGAACCCGCCTAGTGCGGCCGGGCTCCTCGGCCTTTGCCCAGGTGTAGCCACGCCGAGAGCTGACCCTCCGCCTCCTCCTCAGATAGACGTTGCGCGGCCATCATCACTTCGGACGGAACCCAGCGCGGAAATGCCACGCGCTGCGACTTGTGCGCCCCGGACGGAGTGTGCTCCTCATCCACCTTCGCCAATTGCGCCTTAGAGAAGCGGGAGGCCAGCCTGACCAATGCCGGCCACAGGCGCCGGTGCACGTAGGTAATCTTGCCGTCTACAAGCTTGCAGACGAGAACGTCGCCGCTGGCGATGACGGCCGCGGCCGCCAGGAAGATCTCTTTGCCCTTGGGATGGCCCCACCAGCTCCCGCGAATCGGCCCCCCCGCGATGGCCTCGGCTAGGCTGGGAACCGGGCCCCGCGCCGCCTGAAGCACGATGCCGTGCTTGGCGACGAAGTTGAGAGCCTGCTCACCCGACACTAGAGAGCCTCGCAATCGGCGGGGCGAAGGCCCCGCACCCTCATCAAGTCAGGTCCAGCCGCATCTCGTTGGTGGGCGTGAAACCAAGCGACGAGTAAAGAGGTCGTCCCTCTTCGCTCGCGTGCAAGAAAACCGAGCTGAGCTTTTCCTCGCGACACCAGACGATCATGGCGTCCATCAGGCGTTTGGCCAAGCCTCGGCGCCGAAAGGCGTGTTCGGTGTACATGTTCACTATCCAAGCCCGTCGCGGACGCGGATCCCGAGGTTGGGAATGGAACTCCAAGATGATGATTCCCCCACCCGCCACAACCGCGCCCGGTGAAGCCTCCGCGAGCCATCCCTGATACGAGCCATTCTCCAGGCCTCGCCTGAAAAGGGGTTCCGACGTCGCGAGCATGGCGTTCAGGCTCGTGGGATCGCGGTGGCCCATGTCCACGAACATGCTCCTCCGATGGTGCATGATGATCCCGAGGTCGCCTGTGGTTGCCTTGCGCATACTGATCTCTTCCGCCACTCCCACCTCGCCACCTATCCCAGGCGTGCTCGGGTCCCCCGCCCGCGGCAACCCTAAGAAACTCATGCTCGCAGGTCTTTGGAAAGGCCCGCTCACCGCCTGTCCTCAACAATCAATCCTATCCCGAGGGCCAGGAGAGACGCGCAGACCCGCAACCCGCAAAGCCCAGCTCCCGCCCAGCCTCGTGTCAACGTCGACCGACAAGCCGCCAGAACTGAGCCTCGTTGAGGAGGGTTATACGGAATCCCTTCTCGCGCAATCGCTTAATTTCCATCAGCTTAAGGCCTGCGTCCCGCCCGGCAGCCTGCTGCGGATTGGGCCGCCCGCGTACGACCACCGTCGTCCGCGCCGAGGGTCCCCGATGGACGATGGCCCCCGCGCGCCGGGCCGCGCGGACGGCGTCGCGACGGCGCTTGCTTAGGATGCCCGTAAAGGTGAGATGCACTCCCTTGAGCGTGCGCCGCACGCCGACCCTCAAGGGAGCGGGGCGGCTGCGGAGGGCCTCGATCAACTCGTCGGCGCTCTCGTAGCGCTTCCGCCGCTCGCCGATGCAGCGGTAGACGATCTCCTTCAGTTGATCGCTGCAGGGGAGAAGCCGGATTTCGTGGGTGCGTATTCGCACCCGGGCGTTCCCCTTCAACAGCATGCCCAGGAGCTGCCCCACCTGGTACACGTCATCGCGCGCCTGCCACATGGGAGCGGCCCCAGCAAGAATTTCGCTCGGGGCCGTCAGCGGGTTCATGGTGCCGGCCGTGATCCCTCGGCGGTCGCTCTGCTGGCGGACGATCCCGAAGTCCCCGAGCTTCAGGCACCGGGCGTCGCAGACGAACACGTTCAGCGGTGTGAGGTCTCGGTGGAGCATCTGCCCCCGGTGCAGCTTTCCAAGCACCTGTAGGATGCCGGCAATCTCACGGCGCGCGGTGGATTCCGGCCACCCCTTGCCCGTGCGGTCCAGAAAAGCCCTCAGGTCGCCCTGCTGCGCGTACTCCAGGGCGAGGCAGTACAGGACCTGGCCGTCCGGGCGTATCAGCGGAAAGGTATCGAAGACGCGGATGGCCCGTGGATGTCCATCCAGCAACTGCCCGAAGTACGCCTCGCGCAGCCATCCGTCTATGCGTCGACTGATCTTGACGCAGACGATGGCGGGAACTGCCGATGAGCGCCCCAGCCGCTTGCCCAGATAGACTTGGCCGAACCCCCCCTCGCCGAGCAGGCGTTCGATGCGGTACCGCAGTTGCGTCTCCGGGCTGGTGATGACCTGCGGGGGTGCCACCAGATACCGCTCCTGTCCCAGAGGGCCGCGGGCGGGCCTCGTGCGGGTGGTGGCGGTTGGGTGGTTCAGTTGATCAGTGCGATCCGGCATCGCGGTTGGAGCGGAGGCCAGCAGGCCCAGCTCTCTCTTGTGTCAGGAGGTTTGACCCGCTCGGGCCGACCCGATCCCCGAGACCAGGAGCGGGGGCTGGGCCTCAAGCCAAGCCACCTCCACCACCTCAGTCAGTCCCGGCCAGCGCCAAGCCGCGGCCGCGAAGGGAGCTGGGCTCCCCGTGAGAGCGATCTCACTTTGCTTTTCGAACGCTCCCTCTCCCGCTAACTGCCCCCCCGGGGGGCCGCCGCTACGGGTGGGATCTTCGCTTCCGCGACCGCGGTGTTGAAGTCCCTCACTTCCTTGTCCATGACGACCCGGAGCTCGGCCTGTATCGCATCGAGCCTTTCCTTCAGCCCTCCGTAATACTGGAGCGAGGATGCTGTGGGCCGCGCGTCCGCACGGGCGACAACGGCGGCTAGGTAAGTCCACTCGTGGTCGAGCTTCGGCTCGTAGTTGAGATCGTCCTCATCCGACTTGATTTGCGGATTCGTGAGCTTTTCCTCCACCGCCGTGAGCTTCTCCGCCAGCGCGGTCGCCTGCTTCTTGAGCGCATCCCCCTTGCCGAGTCGTTCCGCCCGATCTCCCATGTCCTTGGCCTGCTGTCGGAGGTCGCGGATCTTCAGCACGGCGTCGTGGGTCTCGGAGAGGCGATCGCGAATCGACTTCAGGAAGTCGTACTGGGCCTTCAGATCTTCCGCGGTCGCGAACCCGGCCGGGTGCGGCCTCACCTCCACGGTCTCCGTAGAGACCTGCCCGGCGGCGGTCAGACGCACCTTGTATGTCCCGGGGGCGACTTTCGGCGGCGCCTTGGTCCCCTCGTTGAAGATGGCCTTCGGCACCAGGGTGGGCTTCAAGATACGCATGTCCCAGACGAGTCGGTTTACACCTGCCTTCGGCTCGAGCGGCTTGTCCTTGTCCTTCCACTCCTCATCGCGTTTGGCCTGTTCCGCGAGGTCCTCCGCCTTGGGCGGCTTCTCGCTTGAGAGCGTGCGGATCACGGTGTCGCCGTCGAGGAACTCCAGCTTGATCGGCTCCTTCTCGGTGGGCTTGTCCTTGAGCCAGTAGCTCACGACAACGCCGCCGGGGATGTTCTGGCCAACCGGGCGGGGCAGCTCTTCCTCCTCCGGCTTCTGGATGTCCATCCGCACGGTCGGACGGGGGGGAAACAGGTATGCCGCCGAGCGGGAGACCGTCTCGCTCCACTGCCGGAGAGGAGTGAGGTCGTCCAGAATCCAGAAGGCGCGGCCTTGAGTGGCGACGACCAAGTCGTTGTTCTTGACCGCGAGGTCGGTGATGGGGGTCGCGGGAAGGTTGCGCTGGAACGGCTGCCAGTTCGCTCCGTCGTCGAAGGAGACGTACAACCCGGTCTCCGTCCCCGCGTAGAGAAGGCCCTTGCGCACCGGGTCCTCGCGGATGACGCGCGTGAAGGCGCCGTCCGGGATGCCGGTCACGATCTTGGTCCAAGTCTTCCCGTAGTCGCTGGTTCGGTAGAGATAGGGGCGGAAGTCGTCAGACTTGTACATCGTGGCTGCGACGTAGGCGGCACCCTTGTCGCGCGGCGAGGCGTCGATGGAATTGATCTGTATCCACTCCGGGAGGGTCTTGGGGGTGACGTTCTGCCACGTCTTGCCGTTGTCGCGGGTGACGTGGAGAAGGCCGTCGTCGCTGCCCGCCCAGATCACCCCTGGCTCCAAGGGCGACTCCGCGAGGGCGAAGATAGTGTCGTAGACTTCCACTCCCGTGATGTCGATCGTGATGGGGCCGCCGGACTTGCCCTGCTTCGAGCGGTCGTTGCGGGTGAGGTCGGGCGACATCTCCTCCCAGGTCTGGCCCCCGTCGCGACTGCGCAGGAGGATCTGCGATGCGTGGTACAGGACCTTCGGGTCGTTGGGCGAGGTGACGATCGGCGCGTTCCATTGGAAGCGGTATTTCAGGTCCGCGGTCGCGTGCCCGTCGGCCAACTGCGGCCAGGCCATGATGGTACGGACCTGGCGAGTGCGGTGGTCGTAGCGGGTGATCTGGCCGCCATATTCGCCCGCGTAGACGATGTTCGGATCGGTCGGATCGGGGGCCATCCAACCGCTCTCGCCTCCACCCGCCGAGTGCCAGTCGCTCTCCTCAATCCCCTCTCCGGGGACGCCACTTGGAATGCAGACATTGGAGTTGTCCTGTTGCGAGCCGTAGAGCCAGTAAGGGAACTGATTGTCCACGGCCACGCGGTAAAACTGAGCAGTGGGCTGGTTGTCCTGGGTCGACCACGTCCGGCCGCCGTTGTAAGTGATCGTGGCCCCGCCGTCGTTGCCGAGGATCATCCGATTGGGGTCGTCGGGGTCGATCCACAGGTCGTGGTTATCGCCGTGCGGAACGAGCAGATTCGAGAAAGTCCTTCCCCCATCGGTTGACTTGTGCATGAAGACGTTGGGCAAGTAGACGGTGTCGGCATTCTTCGGATCGGGGTAGACCCACGAGTAATACCACGCACGCTCCCGGATCTTGTGCTCGTCGTTGACGTGGGTCCACTTCTCGCCATAGTTCTCGCTGCGGAAGAGGCCGCCGTGCTTGGCCTCGACGAATGCGAAGATGCGCCCCGGACTGGCGGGCGAGGTCGCCACCCCGACCTTCCCCCAGGTCCCCTCGGCCAGCTCTTCGGTCAGTTTTTTCCAGCTATCGCCCCCGTCGGTTGTCCGCCAGAGACTGCTTCCGGCGCCCCCCGAGACAAGTTCCCAGGGATGCCGAACGACCTGCCAGAAGCCGGCGTAGAGAATGCGCGGGTTGGTCGGATCCATGGCAAGGTCCGAAGCCCCGGTCTTGTCGTCGACGAAAAGGATCTTCTTCCAGACCTTGCCACCGTCCTCGGAGCGGAAGATGCCCCGTTCGGCGTTGGGGCCCCAGACATGACCCTGCACGGCCACGTAGACGAGGTCGGGGTTTTGCGGATGGACGCGGATACGCGCGATCTGGCGCGAGTCTTTCAGGCCCACGTTCTTCCAGCTCCGGCCGGCATCGGTCGACTTGTAGACGCCATCACCGTGCGAGACGTTGCCGCGGATCGGCGCCTCCCCGGTGCCAACGTAGACGATGTTTGGATCCGATTCGGAAACGGCAATGGCTCCGATCGAACCGGTCCTGAGGTCCTTGTCGGAAAGGACCTCCCAGTTGGATCCCCCATCCGTTGTCTTCCACACACCGCCGCCCGTGCCGCCAAAGTAAAAGGTGTTCGGCTGATGCCTCACCCCCGACACCGCGCACGAGCGTCCCCCCCGATAGGGACCAATGTTCCGGAACTCAAGTCCCTCGAACCGATCGGAGAGGGTCTTTGGCTTGGACGCCTCGGCTCCGGGAGGCGCCGGGGGCGGCGCCGCCTGGCCGTATGTCGCGGACGGTGTCAAAAAGCACGCGAGGATAGCAGCGGCGAGGCACGAACCGAGCAGAGCCCTCATGGCCTTCCTTTCATGTGTCGATTTGGGAAGCGACCGGGTAGAGAGTATACGGCAATGAACCCCGGTTTTGAGGGCGGGCTCCTCCGGCCCACCATCCAGCTTCTTGAATCAGCCGTGGCTCTTGGGTCTTGGCTGCCGCTTTGCCCACGCGTCCGGCCAAGGGGAACGCCCGTCACCGACCACAAAGGAGGCGGCGCCACTCTGATCCGAACGCGGAACCCCCCGTCTGTGAGCGACATGCGGCCAGGCTAACGAAGGATCCTCTCGGAACCTCGGCACCACTCGTAGTCAGCGAGGACGGGTTCTCCTAATGGCCGCGCGTCGGATCAGACAAGCGAGCTCAGCTCAGGTCAAGGGGCTTCATAGGATCCAATGTCGCAATGAGGGCCCTGGGGGCGCGTGACGCCGCGCTGGTCCGTCGCCGGGCAGGCCGCGTCGTCCCCGGCGTCGATCGCGGGGCTGCCCGGGAGCAGAGCGTGGGTCAGGGTCGGGCCCCCGTTGTTGGCCAAGGGGCCGATCTTGGCATCACTGATGATGAGGTCGCTCGACAAGGGGCTGCAGCTGCCGTCCTGAACCAGGTTATGGCCACCCGAGGTCAGCTGGACGGTCCCCGCCGCGTGCTGCTCACAGGCGTACCACTGGTTGCCACTGATGATCGTATTCGTTAGTTTCAGGCTGGGTACCGCGGCGTTGAAGGATCCGATGAAGATTGTCGACGGGGCGAAGCTCGGCCCGATGTTGTTGGCGATGGTGGAGCTCGCAATCTCCATCGCCCCGTCGGTATGGAAGATTGCCCCCCCGTGCCAGCCGGTTGACGTATTGCCGCTGAAGGTGCTGTTGATGATCTGGACGCTGCCCAGCGAGCGGAAACCGCCCCCCACATCGTTGGACACATTGCCGCTAATTGTGCTCCGCACGATGGTGGTGGTCGTGTTGAAGAACGAGAAGAGGCCGCCGCCGTCCCAGCGGGCTTGATTGTTCGCCACGGTGCTGTCGATCAGGTTGAGGGTCGCCCCATCTCCGCTGTAAATGCCGCCGCCACCCTGCCAAAACATTCCGGCGTTCGTGGCCATCGTGTTCCCGGTAACCACGACATGGTCCAGGGTCAGGGAGCCGTTGTTGAGAATGCCCCCCGCGAGTTGCCAGCCGTAGCCGTCGGCAACGGTCAGATTGTGCAGCGTCGCGCTCGTGCCCGAATTGACGATGAACACTCGATCGGTGTGGTTCCCACTAATGCTGAGACCGGAGGCCGCCGAGCCGTCGATGGTCACGTTCTTAGCGAGGGTCAGCGGGCCGGAGAGCAGCGTGATCGTCTGCCCCGCGAGCGCGGGGGAGAAGTGGATGGTGCCATCGACGGCCAGGCTGCCCAGCGCCTTTCGCAACGATCCTGCGCCGCCGTCGGCCGTGTTCGTGACGGTCAGATCATGCGGAGCGTTCAGGCGAATCTGGTCCACGAGCACCGGATGATCCATGTCCTCGGGGACCCGGAAGCCCATGGATTGCACGGCGGAGAGGTCCAGCACTTGCGCTTGCCCTGGCCCTTCTTGCGCCCCCTCCCCCTCGCCCTCTTGTTGCCCCTCCCCACCCCAGTCTCCCTCTTCATTCGAGCTCCCGAACGCCGAAAACGGAATGCTGATCCGCTTCCAGCCTGAGAAATCGTCGCGGAACGAGGCGTCGAAGGTGGCCAGCCTGGGTTCGGCTTGGTAGAGGCGCACATAGTCAACCGACATGGTCTGAGGGAAGGTGGCGTCCGGCCCCACCGGCCCGCCAAAGTTGCCCCCGACCGCCACGTTCATCAGCACGTAGAAAGGATGGTTGAAGACCCATTGCTTACCCTGCAGGAATGCATCGGTCGGGGTGGCGGTGAAGTACGGGGCGCCGTCGACGGACCAGACGACCTTATCCGGCTGCCAATCGACGGCAAAGACGTGGTAGTCGTCTGCAACCGGCACGCCCAGGTCGAGGGTCTTGCCGTAGCTCTGCCCGCCCGAGTATCCCGGACCGTGCAGGGTCCCGAACACCTGCGTGGGCAGGCGGCCGACGTTTTCCATGATGTCAATCTCGCCGCTCTGTGGCCAGCCGACCTGGTCGATATTCGTGCCGAGCATCCAGAATGCCGGCCACAAGCCAGAGCCCTTCGGCACCCTGATGCGCGCTTCGAGACGGCCATAGGCTGCTTCAAAACGGTCCTTGGTCAACAATCGGGCCGAGGTGTACAGGCACGGTCCGTAGTAGCACATAAGGGAGCCGTCGGCTTTGTTGATCGTGATCTGCAGGTGGCCCTCGCCATCGGTGGCGACATTGTTCGCGCCGCCGGTGTAGTACTCCAACTCACTGTTGCCCCAGCCGGGAATGCCGTTGACGGTGCCGTCGCCAACCTCCTGGCCCCATCGCCTGGGGTTGACGGGAGTCCCCAATTCGTCATTGAACTCGTCATGCCAGACGAGCTTCAGCTCCGGCGACTCGTCGCTGGTCGTGCGGTTGGTGAGCTTGACCTTGACCTCTCGATGGCTGCTCCGACCGTAGAACCAGAAGCTGAGTCCGTCCTTGTCGCTCCAGTCCTGCCCAATCGGGAAGGCTCGCTTGAACTCGTATCCGCCATCGCCGTGCTTCCGCTTGGCCTCGAGCACGTGCTCATAGGCACCCTGACCGGGCAGGGCCAGGGGGTCGCCGGCCGCAATTTCCGGGTTGGACAGGACCGCCTTCTTGTCCGCCCGCCAGAAATAGGGGTAGGTCTCGAAGTCGTCGAGCAGGTTGGGGTCAAAGGTCTCATCTTCCTGGACGGCGAGCCTGGTAATGGCGGGCACGCCCAGAGTGAGGCCGCTCGTCGGATTCGAGAGTTCCACGAGGGCGCCGCGTACACCCTTGAACTTCTGATTGTCGATTGTCTGTACCGTGAAGGACTGTTGCGTGCTGTTGGGTGGGAAGGTCAGGGATCCCTTGACCGGCGTGTAGTCGCGGTTTGGAATCGCGGAACCGATAGTGGTGGCGTAGTCAACCGTCACCGAGCTGTTGGAGGGCTTGCTGAGCTTCGCCGTGATTGTGGCCGTCGCCCCTTCGGTGACGTCGTAGTCGATGGCGGTGAATCCGACCGTGAGCGGGCGAACCGGCGCGACACCGTAGAGCATGACGTTGTCCACGTAGTAAGTCTGTGGACCCGCGGTCGTGACCGCACCCAGGGCCCAGCCATGAACCTCGGTCAGTCCAAAACCGTCATTGGGGGCGCCGTTGCCAATTTCCTTGCGATGCATGGAGGCGAAGGGAATCTTGATCTGCTGCCAACCGCTGAAGCTATCGGGAACGTCGATCGACCAGCGCTCGGCATCATCCTTCGTTGAACCGGGGTTGCGGTTGTCGAGCACGTCAACGAAGAGAGTCGTTCCGCTGTTGTTGCCGTACAACCAGAAGGAAATCCCCTCGTAGGCGCTCCAGTCTTGACTGACCCATGTGTTGACGGCGGCGTTCTCGAATGCGTGGACGACGCCTGCGTAGGAGACGACGTTCACGTCCAGTTTGAGCACATGGTTGGGAACGCCGGCGCCGGGGACAGGTGCGGGGGGCGCGGCTGTGGTTGAGATCGCTACCGTGGTTCCTGCGTTTCCATCATTGAAGGTATAGAACCCGATGGGGAGGTTGTTGGCGTCTCTCCCGGCCGGGAGCCCGTTTTCAAAATCGTCCACCACAGGGAGGCTGGCCGCCAGGGCGGGACCGACAGCGGCCGACGGGTAAACCAATAAGCCTATGAGGAAACGCAGGGCGAGGGTCACCTTGAGGCCCGAAGTGTTGGTTTTCACTGATCTTCTCCCTGTGCAATTGGCAAATGCAGATTCCTACAACACTATCTCTTGGCAATCAGCAAGTTGCGGCGGGTCGTTGGGGAGAGCACGAACACTCGAGCGAACTCAAAGGGGAGAAGTCTCGGCCTTGACTCCAACCCTCCGCCAGCCATGCGGTCTGGACCCCGTCGAACCGTCGCCGTGGCTTGCCGACTTTGGAGGGATAGAACTACCTCCTTTCTAGGCTGGCGGTCAAGGGTGGAAATTGCGCACGACTCGGGGCGGCAGGCAGGGTCGGATAGTTGGCCGCCCTCTACAACCGACCGTCCGTGAGACAACTCTGCGATCCACCTGACGGTAAGTGGATCTCTTGCCAGGGCTTACTGACACTGAGCAGACGTCGAACCCCGGGGAGCACGAAGTGGAGGGTCTCGCTGGGGTCCTTGCCTCACGCCTGAAAACAGTTCATCGGCTCACCTGCGCATGGATGCGGCTTACTCTAGATCGCGTAGGGAGCGACGGGCGGCATCCCGCGCCGCCTCAGCTTGCTCAAGGGCGGCTGCTTTCCGCTCCGCTTCCTCACGCGCGGCCGCCGCGTCGGCAGCGGTAATCCCTACCCGTTCTTGGGCACGATTGAAGCGGCGGGTGACCTCGTCCAGCTCATCGCGTGCCCCCTGCGCCCGCTTCTCGGCGACCGACCGGGCGCCGGCCGCCTCGCGGGCTTCCCGTCGTGCGCGCTCGAGCCGCCTTTCTGCCTCGGCCGACTCGGCACGGGCATGCTCCAAGGGCTCTATTCGAGTCTCGTTCGTTCGTTCGGCCGCCCGTGAAAGGTTCGTTCGGGAGGCGCTGTCGGCCTCCGCGGGGGCCTGGACCGACGGGCCAGGATCGGGCCTCAGCCCGGAAGGGGGATCGTGCGCCAATTGCGTGATCGCCTCGAACCCCGGCGGCTCGAGGTCACGGATCAGGCGGCCCGGATGGGCGCGAACACCGTCGGTATGGGTCGACTCCGCGGCGAGCGCTTCAAAGGTGCCCGACACTCGCCGCAGGGTGTCCTGACTCGCTCCGTGGCCCGCGGTGACGAGAAGAGACTTCGCACGCTCCATAAGCGCAGCCTGGGCTTCGCGACGCTCCTTCATCGCCTCGCGCAGTGCCATGCCCGTGGCTCCCTCGGCTTGAGCGCTCTGAAGGCGTCGCGTGGACGCCGTCAGCGCATCGAACTCGGGCCGTGCCCTCCAGTAGGCAAGGTTTGCGGCCCACGCGGTGACGTTGGGTCGACCGAGTTCCCGCACGCGAGCCGCATTGTCCTTGTCTCCCCCCGCTTTCAACTTGGCCGCGAGAGCGTTCCGGGCCGCTATGAACTCGGCGAGGGAGAGCTGATAGAGCCGGTCTATCTCAGTCTCGACGTCGACACTAGGGGTGGCCATCCGCCCCATCCTAGTCGACTAGCCACAGGATCGAGAGGGTTCGTCGGAGTTTGGCTCCCCTGGGACGGCGAGTGCGGCAAGGTCCAGCGTCTTGGGCCAAAAGGCGTCACGGACCTGGGAGGGAGACACCGAACGCCGGGGTCAAGGGCTACAAACGCGAGTGCTGGTTTGGGACTCTCGGAGGCTCGGGGTTACGGGCAGCTGGCGTCAGCGCGTCTGGGCAGGCTCTTCCCTGACGCGGGTGTCCGTCGCGACCCAGTTCACTTCCCAAGTCTTGCCGCCGTCGGCGGAGAACGCCTGCTCGAAGCGGTACGACTCCGGCGTGATGGCGGCAATCACGAAACGAACATAAATGGCCCGGCCGTCCAGCATCTCCTGGTCGAAAAACTCGCCGCGACCGTTCCTAAAGTCGCCGATCACGGGCTGGCTCAGCGTGCCCGCGCGGATGTTGGAGAAATTGAGGCTCCATTGGTGGGCGTCGGGATTGTAGAGTCGCAGACTCAGACCCTCAAAATGACCGGCCGGACCGTCGGCTACGAGTTCCGCCAGATTGGCGCGGCCGTTCCAGACGCTGCGCACCACGGTCGTGCCCTCGTACTCGACCCAGGTCTTGGAACCGGTCAAGGGATGCAGCAGGCGCGACAGGCGCGTCTTCCAGGTGCCGAACTCGAAATCGAAATCGTGCTGCCCGTCACGGTCAGTCGGGGTGGGGCCGAGCAAGAGAGCGAATGCGAGGACGGAGCCTGTGACCATGGGTTCCCTTTCCCAGGACGGGGTTAGAAGCTCGCCTGGTAGGTTGCTCGAACGTCGTTGGACGAACGGCGGAAGTCATGCAGAAGCTCGACCCTGAGCGACCCCCCTCCGCACGCCACCTGGAGCGCGGGCCCAATCCGGTGCTGGGGTGCGGCCCCGGCGGAAACGCCCAGGCTGTAGGCCACTCCAAGGTCCCAGCGCGGCCCCATTCGCCGGAGGAGCCTCACCGGGTCCAGGTAGAGCTGGCGAACGCCCGAACCTCCCAGGGGTTCGTAGAGCTCGACCGTTCCGGAAAGGGACAGGGAGCCCGTCCTCAGGCTGGGCACGAAGTAGAGTTGCCCGTATCTCCCATCGGAAGCATCCGCTAAAGCGAGCGCGATACTCACCGCCTGCTCGCGCCAGACGATCCCCGTCAAGGCTCCACCGATCCATTCGTGATAGCCGTTGCGCGGGTTTCGCACCAGTCCTGCGAAGGCTCCCCAGGCGCCGAAGGAATAGCCGCCATAGAGCGCCGAGGAGTGTGCCGTGCTGAGGCGCACGAAAATAAAGTTGCGAGAGTCGAAGGTGAGCCTCGAGGGTTGCGAATCGGCGCCCGCCGGTGGCAGAGCCCGAGGACTTGTGGCCAAATCCACGAGAGCCTCGATCAGGACGTCCGTTCCACTCAGGAGATCAACCACGCTGATCCGCTCGTCGGCGTCGTGGCCGGGATAGGGCTTGCCGGGCAGCCACATGCCGAAGGCGATCGCGTGCGGCATCCGCTTGGCATAGGTGCTCCCCCCGGAGATCGCGGGTCTCGCGTCTTCACCCGTCACCCGGTCATACGCGGCGAGTAGCCGCCGCACGATCTCGGAGTCCGGGTCGATCGAGAACGGCTCGTCGTCAAAGAAGCCTGACGGCGCGAGATGCGCGTCGTGCGTCGCGTTGAACTCAGCCACGAGAGACTCGAGGCGCGCGCGGAGGCCCGGACCCGTGAGCGGGGGAGGGCGGCGCAGGTTGATGGTCAGAGCGAGCTTGCCCCCGTCCGTGCCCTTGATCGTGGCGACGTTGACGGCATATCGTCCCCAGATCGGATCGGCGTCGGTCAGGCCTAGACCGGTGCCGTACAGATCCGCCCCTGCCATCGCCGCGAAGTCCAGTAAGTCCGCCGCCCCGGAGCGAGCCACCTTTCCGGAGAGGGACCGTGCGAGCAGGAGGAGCGCGTTGGCGCCGCGTTCGAGATTGAGCCCTGCGTGCGCGGCCCGACCGTGGGCGACCACCGTCACCTGCCGACCATCCACTACCGTCTGGAGGCTGGTGCCCTCCGAGGGCTCCCCCGCCAGGCCCGCGACCGCTTCCCGAAGCCCTTCGAGCGAGGCCGGTCGCCAGCGGAGGGTTGCCACGGCCCGGCTGGGAACGATGCTCGTGGATATGCCGGCTTCGAGGGAAGCAATCTCCCACGGCCGCTCCGGGCCGGGCCGAACCGTGAGCGGGGGGTCCGCGGTCACGGTGAGCGCGTTCCAGGCCTTTTCGCCGACCACCACGGGAAATGCAGAATCGAGCACCAAGGACAGGTCCGGAGCGCGATGCCCCTCGAGGTAGGTCTTCATGTCCTTGTTGCTGCTCTCCTCGTCGCTCCCTACCAGCAGGCGGATTGTGTGCGTCCGCGGCAGGCCGCTGTCGCGAAGCGACCGCATAGCGAGGAGAGCCTGTACCAGCGGGCCCTTGTCGTCGGCGGATCCCCGCCCCCAGATGAACCCGTCCTTCTCGATGCCCGCAAACGGGGGGACGCTCCACTCGGCTTCGGAGACCGGCTGGACGTCGCCGTGGACCACGAGGCCCAGCACGGGAGCCCCCGGGGGGCCGGGGAGGTCGACTTCCGTCACCGGGCCCGCGTCGTGGACCTCGAACCCGAGCTCGCGGCCGACCCCACCGAGCCATTTCTTCTGGTCGCCGAACGCGCTCGCGTCACCCTCGACGGTGGGAAAGCGGATTGCTTCGACGAGCAGCGGCACGAGCCGGACCGCATGGTCCCGGTGAAAAATCCGCCGCACGTCGTCCGCAGACGTCGCTTGCGCGCCTCGGGCCGGCAAGGACGTCACCAAGAGAAGGGCAGTTGTGGAAATGCGCACTGCGATCATCCGCCCAGTGGCCCTGACCGCTCCCGAGTTATTCCTTCACCCGTTCGATGGTGGAGATCCAGTTCGCTTCCCAGGTCTTGCCTCCGTCGTCCGAGAACGATTGCTCGAACCGAGCCGTGGTGGCCGTGATATCGGACCACACATAACGAACGAAGATCGAGCGGCCCTCGAAGTACTCCTGGTCGTAGAACTCGCCGCGTCCGTTGTTGAATTCGCCGACCACGGGCGGAAAATCCAGGGTGCCCTTCCTTGCGTTGGCCCAGTAAATATGCCATTGACGCGACTCAGGGTTGTAGAGACGCAACGTCAGGCCGTCGATGTGGGTATTGGTCGACGGGCTGTCGACATGGAATTCATCCAGGGTGGCGCGGCCCCCCCACACGCTCCGCGTGATCTGAGTGCCCTCGAAATCGATCCAGGTGGTGGAGCCGGACAGGGGATGCACGAGACGCTTCAGCTTGGCCTTCCAGGTGCCGACCAGGGGGTCGAAGTCGTGCTGGCCGTCGCGTTGGGTGCCGCTCGCGTGTGCTCCCGCCTTCGTCGGGGCCCCGGCCGTCTGGGCCGCCAGCCCCGACGGCCCGACTAAGGTCGTGACGGCGACGAGCCAGCAGACGGCAGCGCTTTCTCTTTTGGGCATCGTTTCCTTTCTCCGCGGCCCCCCCGGCTTGAGGTCCGACCGAGCCTGCGCGAGCATACGTCGCGCATATGGTATTTCCGAAGGTCCACTTCTAATGCAGCTGGTAATACCACTCTCGAAGGGCGAGCCGCTCTTCCGCCAGGTCTACTCCGGACTGCGGCAAGCCATCCTCGCCGGTACGTTCCGGGCGGGCGATCGCCTTCCCTCCACGCGCGATCTCGCCGAGCAGCTCGGAATCTCGCGCACCGTGGTAGTGCTCGCCTACGAGCAACTGCTGGCCGAGGGATTCGTCCTTGGCCGTAGGGGTTCGGGGACGTATGTGCCGACAGGGCTGTCCATTGCCCGTTCCGCGCGCTCGGGGAAGCCCGCGCAACTGCGGCTGTCGCGCTTCGGCTCCATCACGGCGGCCATGGGCCGGAAACAGGGCTTCCCAGAACCACGCACGTCGCCGCTTCCCTACGACTTTGCGTACGGGCTCAGCGACGTGGAGTCTTTCCCGTTCGAAGCGTGGCGGGGGATACTGCGTCGACGTGCCCGCCAGACCCGGATCCGCGAGCTCGATTACGGCCCGGCGGGAGGGAGCGAAGCGCTGCGCGAAGCAATAACCGCCCATCTCCGACGCTCTCGCGCCGTGGCGTGCGATCCCTCGCAGGTGATCGTCGTGAATGGTTCGCAGCAAGCGTTGGATCTGATTGCCCGCGTGCTGATCGAGCCGGGCGATGGAGTCGTCATCGAGGATCCCAGCTATCAGGGCACGAGGGAGGTGCTGCGCGCCGCCCGGGCTCGTTTGCACCCGATCGCGGTCGACCGGGACGGGCTGGACCCGGCGTCATTGTCCGACAATGCGCGGATTGCCTTCGTCACACCATCCCACCAGTTTCCAACCGGCGCGATCCTTCCGCTGGCGCGGCGGCAGGGGCTCCTCCAATGGGCCAAGCGCCGGAACGCTGTGATCGTCGAAGATGACTACGACGGTGAGTTCCGCTACCAGACGAAGCCATTGGAGTCCCTGCAGGGTTTAGACACTGAGGGGCGCGTCGTCTATGTCGGGACGTTCTCACGAACGATCTTTTCCGCTCTTCGCCTCGGCTACTTGATCCTGCCGAAATGCCTGCTCCCGGCCTTCACCGCGGCCAAGTGGCTGTGCGATCGTCATACGGCAACGCTGGAGCAGGAAACCCTGGCGGAATTCATTAGCACCGGAATGTACGAGCGGCACTTACGGCGCGTTCGACGGCGGAACGCCGCCATCCGTCACGCTCTGCTTGAGGCCCTTCAGCAGCATATGGGTGACCGGATCGAGGTCACCGGCGATGGCGCGGGCGCCCACGTCGTGCTCTGGCCCAAGGAGCGTGTATCAGAAGAGGCCGCGATCGCCGGCGCTGCCGTGCGCGGAGTCGGAGTCTACGGGATCAGCCGCTACTTTCTGAGGCGACCGGCCCGACCCGGAATCCTGCTTGGCTACCCGCGTCTGCGAGAGGCGGAGATTCGTGAGGGCGTGCGCCGCCTTGCCGAGGTACTGTAGGGCTCCGGTTGAGTCACGGGGGGCTCACCCGCTCCGCATCTGGCGTCGCCTCGTAAAGAAAAAGCGGCTAGCGAGGAGCGCAAGACCGGGAAGTCCTCTGGTTGGGTTAAGGAGTACTGGATACCCAGACATCTCCTGGACCATTTGCAGGTTCAGCATCATCCTGGGCCGAGTCTGAACACGCCGGGGAGGGCCTGGACAACCCGGTATGGGCCACCGTGCCCGAAGTACCCCACGGCCTGACAGACGGAGTCGTCCATGAGGTGCGGCCGCTCAGAGGAAGCTTTGGGGGGAGCGGTCCAGTTCGGTGGGAAGCTCACGCTCCGACAGCCCGACACGATGGTCAGGATCGGGCCCGCCGGGGGCGTGCAATCACGCTTCCTTTCGGTTGGTAGCGGTTGTTGACCACGATCCACGCCGAGCCGCAGGTCCTCAGACCGGGATTTGATATGATCGGCCCGCCGAGGGCAGCCCGAAAGGCACGAAATCCTTGAGCCAAACGACGCCCAGCGCCCTGCGCCGGACGGAACACCTCCCCGACAAGTGGAACGACGACGATTGCCGCGGGCTCTCCGAGCCCGAGCTCCTGCGCTACCGCTCGAACCTGCTCGGGTCGGATCTCCGCATTACGAACTATGGCGGGGGCAACACGTCGGCCAAGGTCATGATGTCGGACCCGCTCACGGCCGCCCAGGTCGAAGTGCTGTGGGTCAAGGGCTCCGGGGGCGACCTCGGCAGCATGAAGCTCGACGGGTTCGCCACCCTCTATCTCGAGAAGTTGCTGGCGCTGAAGGCTCGTTATGGGGGGCGCGAGCACGAAGAGGAGATGGTCAACTACTTCCCGCACTGCACGTTCGCGCTGAACCCGCGCGCGACCAGCATCGACACGCCGGTCCATTGCTTCGTCCGGCAACGCCACGTGGATCACATGCATGCGGACGCGATCATCGCGATCGCCGCCGCCCATAACGGCGAGACGCTGACTCGTAAGATTTTCGGCGACGAAATAGGCTGGGTGCCCTGGCAGAGGCCCGGCTTCGACCTCGGGCTCAAGATCGGCGCTGCGGGCGATGGAACGCAGGTCGTTGGTCTCGTCCTCGGCAGCCATGGACTCGTGACGTGGGCCGGGACCTCCAAGGAGTGCTACCAAACGACGCTGCGCATCATCCAGCAGGCCGCCGACTGGCTGACCGCGCACGCGCGAAGCGATCCGTTCGGCCCGCCCGTGGCGCCGTCCCTCCCCGAAGCCGAGCGGCACGCTCTCGTCGGCGAGCTCGCGCCGGTGCTGCGCGGAAAGCTCAGCCCGCTTGGCAGCAAGGTGATGCACTACGTCGATTCGCCGGCGGTGCTCGAGTTCGTGGGCAGCGCCCGCGGCGAGGAGCTTGCCGCGAGGGGGACGACCTGCCCGGACCATTTTCTCCGCACCAAGATCCGCCCCCTGTTCGTCCCGTTTGCACCGGGCCGCGACACGCTCTCCGATCTGCTGCCCCGTCTCGATGCGCTCATCGCGCGCTATCGCGACGAGTACACGGCTTATTACGAGCGTTGCCGGCGGGGCGACTCCCCGGCGATCCGCGATCCGTACCCCGTCCTGGTGCTCGTGCCGGGTGTCGGCCTGTTGGCGTTCCAGAAGGACAAGTCGACGGCGCGCGTCGCTGCCGAGTACATGGTGAATACGATCAACGTCATACGTTGGGCGGAGGGGGTCGACACCTACCAGCCCATCTCCGAGCAGGACGCTTTTGACATCGAGTACTGGTCGCTCGAGGAGGCCAAGCTCCAGCTCCTTCGGAAGCCAAAGGAGCTGGAAGGCCGCGTCGCGCTCGTCACCGGCGGTGCGGGGGGTATAGGGGGGGCGATCGCCCGGAGGCTCTTGGGGGATGGCGCCTGCGTGGTCCTGACCGACATCGATCCTGCCGCGCTCGAGCACGCGGTGAGCGAGCTGGAGCGGGCGCACGGGGCGGACCGCGTGCGGGGGGCGCTGGGCGACGTGATCAGCGAGGCTGCCGTGCGCGCATGGTTCTCCCTGGCGGCCCGGGAGTTCGGCGGGCTCGACATCCTAGTCTCGAACGCGGGCATCGCGTCGGCCGCACCGGTGGACGAAACGTCGCTCGCGACCTGGCAGCGCAATATGGACGTCCTCGCCACCGGGTACTTCCTGGTCGCCCGCGAGGGCTACTCGCTCATGAAGCGCCAGGGCCGGGGCGGCTCCATCGTCTTCGTTGGGAGCAAGAACGCGCTCGTTGCCTCGACGGGAGCGGCGGCGTACTGCACGGCCAAGGCGGCGGAGCTGCACCTCGCGCGCTGTCTAGCCCTCGAGGGCGCGGAGCACGGGATCCGCGTCAACGTTGTGAATCCCGACGCCGTCATCCGCGGGTCGCGCATCTGGAGTGGGAGCTGGCGGGCGGAACGGGCGGCCAGCAACCGAATCGAGGATGATCAGGTCGAGGAGTTCTACCGGCAGCGCAGCCTGTTGAAGCGCAGCGTCCTGCCGGAGGACGTGGCGGAGGCGGTGGCCTTCTTCGCGTCGGACCGGTCCTCTAAGTCGACGGGAAACATCGTTAACGTGGATGCCGGCAACGTGACCGCCTTCACGCGATAGCAACGGATAGGAGAGCAACCGCTGCGAGCGAAGCGCGATTCATTCGCGGCTAGCCATCGGTGGGTCCAGGGGGCGCGTCGCGAACGCCCAGCTCAGCGGCGGAGGTCTTATGGAGTTTGAGCTGACCGACGAGCGCATCGCCGCGGAGAACCGGAAGCGGCTCGAGTGGCTGGAGGAAGACTACGAACACCTCGGGCGGCAGCTCGCGCGGCGCGGCGCCGACATCGAGAAGCTAATGCAGCGAGCAATGGCTTTTCGGGTCGCCGTCCCGTCGTGGGGGGTAGGCACGGGGGGCACGCGGTTCGCGCGGTTCCCCGGCCCCGGCGAGCCGCGCAACGTCTTCGAGAAGATCGAGGACTGTCAGGTCATCTTCAAGCTCGTACGCTCGACACCAGGCATCTCGCTGCACATTCCGTGGGACCGGCCGGAGAACCCGGCCCAACTGCGATCCTTCGCCGAGGCGCGCGGGCTGTTCTTTGACTCGATGAACTCCAATACCTTCGAGGACCAAGCCGACCAGGCCCGCTCCTACAAGTTCGGCAGCTTGAGCCACACCGATCCCGCCGTCCGGCGCCAGGCGATCGAGCACAACCTCGAGTGCCTCGAGCTGGGGGAAAAGCTCGGCGCCCGCTCGCATACCGTGTGGATCGGCGACGGGGGTAACTTCCCGGGCCAGATGCACCTGCGCAAGGCCCTCGAGCGATACCTCGACAGCATGCGCGACATTTATCGCGCCCTGCCCGACGGTTGGCGTCTGTTCATCGAGCACAAGCTGTACGAGCCGGCGTTCTATTCGACCGTCATCAACGACTGGGGCACCAGCTACTACTGCGCCCGGGAGCTGGGAGAGCGGGCCTTCTCGCTCGTCGACCTTGGCCACCACGCGCCCAACGTCAACATCGAGATGATCGTGGCCCGACTCATCCAGTTCGGAAAGCTCGGCGGCTTCCACTTTAACGACAGCAAGTACGGGGACGACGACCTCGACTCCGGCTCCATCAAGCCCTTCCAGCTCTTCCTGATCTTCAACGAGCTGGTCGACGCCGAGCTGTCCCGAGTGCCGGGTTTGAACCCCGCCTACATGCTGGACCAGTCCCACAACGTTACCGATCCCGTCGAGTCGCTCATGACCAGCGCCGCCGAGCTGGTGCGGGCCTACGTGCAGGCGCACCTCGTCGATCGCGAGCAGCTCGCCGCCCACCAGGATGCAAACGACGCCCTCCTGGCGCTCCAGTCGCTCAAGCGGGCCTTCACCACTGACGTAGAACCCATCCTCGCCATGGCCCGTCACCGGGCGGGTGGTGCGATCGACCCGCTGGGCGTCTACCGGGTCAGCGGGTATCGGCAGCGGGCGGCCCAGGCGCGGCCCGCCGCAGCGCGGCTCGGGGCGGGAATCGTCTGACCACCGTCGTGGATGCCGCCGCGCTTCATCTCGCGATCGACCTCGGCGCCGGCAGCGGCCGGGCCGTCCTCGGGCGCGTCGACGCCTCGGGCCTCATACTCCACGAGACACACCGCTTCCACTACCCGCCGCGACGGATCGCCCGCCATCTGCGCTGGGACTTCGATCGTTTGGTCGAGGGCATCCGGGACGGGATCCGGCGCGGGCGGGCGGTCGCGACGGAGCTCGGCGGCCGGCTCGAGTCGATCGGCGTCGACTCGTGGGGCGTCGACTACGGTCTCCTCGATGCGGAGGGACGGCTGCTCGAGGATCCCATCAGCTATCGGGACGAGCGCACCGACGGGATCATGGGCGAGGTGGGCGCGCGAGTGTCGCGCGCGGAGATCTTCGCGCGCACCGGCGTCCAGTTCCTCGTCTTCAACACGCTCTACCAGCTCATCGCGCACACTCGCGAGGGCCTGCCGGCGGGAGCGTGTCGTCTGCTCTTGATTCCCGACCTTTGCCACCACGCGCTCTGCGGCTCGCTGGTGAGCGAGCACACCAACGCCTCGACCACGCAGCTGCTCGACGTGCATGAGGGGCGATGGGAAGGGACGCTCTTCGAGCGTCTCGGGCTCCCTCTGGCGCTGATGCCCGAAGTAGTGGCGGCGGGGACGGAGCTGGGGACGCTGTCACGCGGGCACCAGAGAGAGCTCGGCGTGGGCGCGATGCGGGTCATCGCGCCCGCCACCCACGACACCGCCAGCGCGGTGGCGGGAACGCCCCTCGAGCCCGGCTGGGCATATATCTCGTCGGGCACTTGGTCGTTGATAGGCATCGAGCGCAAGGTCCCTCTCGTTAGCGAGGCCGTCGCCCGCGCCAACTTCACGAACGAGGTGGGGGCGTTCGGGACTGTACGGTTTCTCAAGAACGTGATGGGCCTCTGGATCCTGGAAGCGTGCCGCCGGGAATGGGAGGCGGCTGGCCACGCCCACGACCATGAAGAGCTGCTGGAACGGGTCGATGCCGTCAGCGGGCTCGCCGGCCTGGTCTACCCAGATCACCCCCGGTTTTTCAATCCGCCCAGCATGACCGCAGAGCTTCGCGCGAGCCTGATCGAGACCGGCCAGCCGGCTGTTGACGATCCCGTGCTGCTAACGAAGGTGATCCTCGATTCGCTCGCGTTGAGGTACGCCTCCGTGCTCGCCACCCTCGAGGCCCTGACCGGGCAAGAGGTGCCCGGCATCCACGTCGTCGGTGGGGGAGCCCTCAACTCGTACCTGAACCAGGCTACCGCCGATGCCGCCGGGCGGCCCGTGCTCGTGGGCCCCGTCGAGGCCAGCGCGGCCGGGAATCTCCTGGTGCAGGCGATCTCGTGCGGGGAGCTACCCTCGCTGGCCGACGCCCGACGTCTGCTCAAAGACTCTGTCCGGCCGCGACGGTTCACACCCCGGCGGGGTGACGCGTGGGCGGAGGCGGCCAGGCGCTACCCCGAGATCGAAGCGCGATGAGCGACCTGAGCCGCCGCTTGGCCTCGCTACGGAAGGCTTGGCGATGATCCGCAAGGCGTTCCGGATGTCGGTGCACGCAGAGGGGCTCGAAGAGTACGCCCGTCGGCACAATCCGATCTGGCGCGAGCTGGAGGACACGCTCCTTGCGCACGGCGTGCGCAGCTACTCCATCTATCTCGATATCGAGACGAACGACCTGTTTGCCTACGCCGAGATCGAAAGCGAGGAGCGCTGGCGGGCCATCGCGTCTGCCGAGGTCTGTCAGCGGTGGTGGTGCCACATGCAGGAGCTGATGCCGTCGAACCCCGACCACAGCCCCGTCGCGCGAGATCTGCGTGAGGTGTTCCACCTCGAGAGACGAGGCCTCTGAGGGCGGCCGATGGCTCTCCTCCGGCTGCGTGACGTCAGCAAGGCGTTCGGGGGCGTGCGCGCCCTGCGGGGCGTGTCGTTCGACCTGTCTCCCGGCGAGGTTCACGGCCTCGTCGGAGAGAACGGCGCCGGCAAGAGCACGCTGGTCCGCATCCTGACCGGGGCCCTAAGGGCCGACTCGGGGACGGTCGAGATCGACGGACGACGCGTCGCGCGCGCGGACCCGGTGGTGATGCGCGAGCGGGGCGTGGCGCCGATCTACCAGCAACCCGCGCTCCTGCCCGACCTGAGCGTGGCCGAGAACCTCGCCCTCGGCCTCGAGCCGGGGGGGGCGTGGCGACGCGTCGACTGGCGCGAGCGGCGGCGGCGGGCCGACGCTATGCTCGCCCGGGTGGGCGCGCGCATCGACCCCGAGGCGGAGGCCGGCTCTTTGGGCATGGCGGAGCAGCAGCTTGTAGAGATCGCCCGTGCCCTCGGCGCCCAGGCCCGGATCCTTCTCATGGACGAGCCCACCGCTGCCCTTGCCGAGCCCGAGGCGGAGCGGCTGCTCGGCCTCATCGTCGAGCTACGCGGGCAGGGTGTGGGCATCGTCTACATCTCCCACCACCTGAGCGAGGTGCTGCGCATCGCCGACCGCGTGACCGTCATGCGGGATGGAGCGGTCGTGGAGACGCGGCCGGCCACCGGGCTGGCCCAGGCGGAACTGATCCGGCTGATGGTCGGGCGTGAGCTGACCGCGGTGTTCCCCAAGCGGCCAGTGGCCCGCGGGCCCGTGGCCTTGGAAGCCCACGGCCTGTCGTGCCGCATAGGCGGGCTGGTGGGCGTCACCCTGGAGTTGTATGCCGGCGAGATCCTCGGCCTCGCGGGGCTGGTGGGCTCGGGGCGCACCGAGTTGGCCCGTGTGCTTTTCGGCCTCACGCCCGCGGACGGCGGCGAGCTGCGCCTGCGCGGCCGGCCGGTGGCGATCGATTCTCCCGGGCGAGCGGCCGCGCTCGGCCTGGCCTACGTCCCCGAGGACCGGCGGCGCCACGGCGTGATCCTCGAGATGAGCGTGACCGCGAACGTGACGCTGGCCGTCCTGCGCCAGCTCACCTCCGGCCCCTTCCTCGATTCCAGGCGCGAGAGGGAGCTGGCGAGCGGCTTCGTCGAGCGCTTCGCGATCAAGACCCCCTCGCTCGAGACTCCTGTCGCGAACCTCTCGGGCGGCAACCAGCAGAAGGTCGCCCTCGCGCGCTGGCTCGCAACCCGGCCGTCGGTGCTGATCCTGGACGAACCGACGCAGGGCGTAGACGTCGGGGCCAAGTCGGAGATCCACCGCCTGATGGTGGACCTCGCGGAACAGGGCCTCGCAATCCTGATGATCTCGTCCGAGCTGCCCGAGATCCTCGGCATGAGCGACCGCATCGCGGTCATGCGCGGGGGAAGGGTCGTCGAAACCTTGTCGCGGGACGCCGCCACCCAACAACGGCTGCTGGCCCTCGCCCTCGGTCACGAGCTTGCCCCGGAGGTCCGTCATTAGTCGTCTCCTCGCTCACCACCGCCGCGAGGCGTCCGTCGCGGCCGCGCTCTTCGCCCTGCTCGCGCTCGTCGCGGTGAGGGCCCCCGGCTTCTTTCGGGCGGCGAACGTCCGCGACCTGCTCGTGGGCAACGCGCCCGTGCTGGTGGCCGCGGTGGGGATGACGGTCGTGATCCTCGCCCGGCAAATCGACATCTCGATCGGCTCCCAGTTCGCGATCTGCGGGGTGGCGGCCGGGCTGCTGGCCAAGGCCAACTGGCCAATGCCCTTCGTGGCCCTGGGCACGGTCTTCGTGGGCGCGCTGCTGGGCGCCATCAACGGCGGCCTCGTCGCCGGCCTCGGTCTGCCCGCGATCGTGGTTACGCTGGCGACGATGGTGATGCTCCGGGAGAGCCTGCGGTGGGCCACCGAAGGCATCTGGGTCCAGGACCTGCCCGTGGGCTTCCAATGGTTCGGCCTTGGCCAAGAGGGGGGACGCTTCGCCGTGGTCGCGGTCGCGCTGGCGATCTTCGCGGGCTTCGCGTGGGGCCTGCGCCGCCTGAACGCCGGACGCGGGGTATATGCCACTGGCTCGGACCCCGAGGCGGCCCGGTTGGCCGGCATCCGGCCCCGCCGGGTGATCTTCGGAAGCTTCGTCTGCATGGGCGGCTTGACCGCCTTCGCCGCCCTCCTCACGTCGATCCAGTTCATCGACGTGCAGACAAATGCCGGCGTGGGGCTTGAGCTGAGGGTGATCGCGGCCGTGGTCGTGGGTGGCACGAGCACCTCGGGCGGCCGCGGGACGCTCGCGGGAACGCTACTCGGCGTGGCCCTTCTCGGCGCCATCGGGCCCACCCTCACCTTCCTGGGCACCCAGGCGTACTGGGAGCGCGCGCTCCAGGGGCTCGTCATCCTGGTTGCCGTGGCCGCCAACGCCGTCCCGATGGCCCGCCGGAGCGGTCGTGGCGTCTCGTAAAGCAGACGTCACGGCCGCAGCCGTGAGGCGTCACTTCCCCGGACCTCTCACCCACGAAGCGCTCCTCGGTGTGGTCGTGCTCGTCGAGTTGGGCTACTTTGCGGCCGCTGGCTCGAACTTCCTCAGCGCCGGCAACGCGGCCGAGGTCGCCCGCGCCAGCGTGGAGATCGGGCTGCTCGCCCTGGCTCTCACCCCCGTGATCGTGACCGGCGGGATCGATCTCTCGGTGGGGTCGCTCTTGGGCCTCGCGGCCGTCCTCATGGGAGCGATGTACCGGGACCTCGGTCTGCCCATGGGAGCCGCCGCCCTCGTGGGCGTGCTCGTGGGCGTGGCCGGGGGAGCATTGAACGCCCTGCTCGTGACGCGTCTCGGCGTCCCGCCCTTGATCGCGACCCTCGGCACGTACTCACTGTTCCGGGGCGTGGCCGAAGGCTTCACGGGGGGGGTGAGGAACTATACCGATTTCCCTGCCGGCTTCCTCTTCCTTGGCCAGGGGCGCCTGCCGGGCGGAGTCCCGGCCCAGCTCCCGCTGCTGCTGGCCGCCGCCATCTTCTTTTGGCTGCTTCTCCACCGCACGCCGGCCGGCCGCGGTCTGCGCGCCATCGGCTTTTCCCCAGACGGGGCCCGCTACGCGGGAATACCGGTCGCGCGCCGGCTGGCCCTGGTCTATGTGCTGAGCGGGCTCATGGCCGGGATGGGCGCTGCCGTCTACGCGGCCCGCCTCGGCCAGGCCAAGGCCGACGCTGGCACCGGCTTCGAACTGTTCGCGATCACGGCCGTCGTGCTCGGCGGCACCTCGATCTTCGGCGGCCGCGGCTCGGTGCCCGGGACTCTGCTTGGGCTCCTGGCGGTGGCCCTGCTGCAGAATGGTCTCCGTCTCAGCGACCTGCCGGCGGAGCTTGCCGGTATCCTGACCGGCGTCATGCTCATCGCCGCCATCGGCGCCCACCGCGTGTTCTCGGAAAGGAGCCGCGGATGAACCTCCGCCTGGCTTTCCTCCTCGCTCTGGCCCCCCTCGTCGTGACCGGCTGCCAGCGCGGCGCGGAGACGAAGGGGCAGTTGACGGTGGCCATGATGCCCAAGAACAAAGGCAACCCGTACTTCGTGAGCTGCCACAAGGGCGCCCAGGAGGCGGCTGGCCCGCTCGGGGTGAAGCTGCTCTGGGACGGCCCGACCGAGACCGACCCCGCCAAGCAGAACGAGGTCGTAGAGGCCTGGATCACGCGGGGCGTCGACGTGATCGCGGTGAGCGTCGAGAACAAAGAGGCGATCTCAACCGCGCTGCGCAAGGCGCGCGGCCAGGGGATCAAGGTTGTGACTTGGGACGCCGACGCCGAGCACGACGCGCGCGACCTTTTCGTCAACCAGGCGACACCGGAGGGGATAGCCGACGTCCTGCTCGAGCAAACGGCGCGGATCCTCGGCGGAAAGGGCTCCTTCGCGATCATCACCGCTTCCCTCACGGCCGCGAACCAGAACGAATGGATCAAGCACATCCGGGAACTCCTGGGCGCGAAGTACGCGGGCCTCACCCTTGTTGACGTCCGCCCCAGCGACGACGACCGTAAGCGCGCTTTCGACGAGACCCAGACGCTGCTCAAGGTGCATCCCGAGGTCAAGGTTGTGATGGCGATCGCCTCCCCCGCCATCCCCGGAGCGGCAGAGGCGGTGAAGCAGTCGGGTCGCGCGGACGTCAAGGTCACGGGGCTCGGACTGCCGAACGCTTCGCGGCCCTACCTCAAGGACGGCGTCCTCGACTCCGTCGTGCTTTGGAACACGATGGACCTTGGCTATCTCACCATCCAGGTAGCGAGCGCCCTGGCCAAAGGCACCTTGAAGCCCGGGCAGACGAGCTTCACCGCCGGCCGGCTGGGCCCGCTCACAGTCGCTGGCGACAACGTGCTGCTCGGCCAGCCGTTCACGTTCACCAAGGAGAACGTGGATCACTTCGATTTCTAGCAAGCGCGTGACCTCGCTCGGGAGATCCAGGACCGAGCGAGGAAGCATGCGGGCGCGGGCTTTACCGGCCCGGGGCCTCTTGGCTGCCGCGTTGAGCTCCATCGCGGCCCCGGAGAGACGCGCCGAATTGCCCTAGCCGCACGGCCCCTCAGGCCCGAGTTCTGGGCGTCTGATCGCCGTACCAACCAGTTTGAGCGCCGCTTCGCCGAACGTAGTCCTTCGGCCCAGGGACCCAGCCTTGCGCCTTGCCAGGTCGCACGGCAGGATGATCGCATGATGGCTGGAGAGCAGGCATGCCTGTGGTGGACGGCCTGAGAACCTGGGCGCTGCGCATCCAAGGCCTTTGGGGGATTTAGCTGCGCCCATAGAATGGCCGGCGTCGAAGGGCAATCTCAATGGAAAAGTACGACAACCCAAGCACCTTTCGTCTCATGATCCTTGGCGCCCTGTGTTGGATTGTGGTGGCGCCATCAACGGCTGACACTGCAGAAACAGGCCGCATTATTGGCCAGATCGACGGCGTCTCTGTCGACGATGGTGGTGCGCACGTGCGGGGGTGGGCTTGCCAGCTAGGAAGGCCGGAGTCGATTGACGTTCATATTTATGCAAACAACGCCCCGACTGAAGCAAGCAAGAGCATTTTGGGGGTTGCCGGAAGAGCCGACCTCGGTAACGAAGCCGCGGTCGACGCGGTGTGCAAAGACACCCTGGGGCGTAAGCATCGATTCGATGTGCCAGTGCCCGGCGCGGTCCTGTTAAAGCTCCACGGCATGCGCCTATTCGTCCATGGGATTCGCGTCGTGGGGACTGTTGAGAATGCCGCGATCAACGGGTCAGGAACGGTCAGCTTCCCCGACGCCCCTCCGGTCCGCAAAGCACCCGCTTCTTATCCGCGTGTGACCGGGAGTTACGTGAGCTTGAAAGAGCATCCTCGCGTATTCGATGCGCGCGCCGATTTACAAGATATCGCGCGACGGGCAAACATTCCGGGAACGTTCACCGCCGAGCGATTTGGCGCGCTGGCTGCACGTGTCGGGCAGGCTCTTGGCGCGAGAATCGATTGGGAAGCGACGTACTCTGGCTGCGACATGGAGATCTATCTGCGCGGGTATGCTTTCGAGCAGAAGCCCGCCTATGGTAACGATCGCTCCGAAGAAGCCCTGGCGACAGCGATGCAAGTTCGTTCCGGCCTGGCTCCACCACACGGCGCAGCGATTGTGGCTGCACGGGCTGCTCTTTATGCTGCGCTGGTTCAGGCTGGGGCCAAGCCGCCTGTGGCTGGGCCGACGGTCAGCGCGACTTCGAGTCTGGCGAAGAGCATTGTGTTGGCGTGGGCGGACCACGGCTTTCGCGACGATGCCGGCGCCTTTCGCAACGCGGACGACAAATATTGCGATCTAGATCCAGATGGCAAGGCCCACACGACGCAATTTGGAACGTTCGTCGGCGCGTTGACGCACGCGCGCGGCGTCATCTATTCGGTGCATGCCCAGGATCTTCTTGAGGGCATGGGCGCAGTCAACCCCGCCGAACAAGCACGGATGGACATGTTTCATCACAACATGTTCGATGTCATTCGTTCGATCAACAACGCTCAATACGGTGTCAGTATGAAGTGGCGGTACTCCGACGAGACGTACAACAACCAGTTCGCCACGCATCTTCTGGCTCTGCTCTCGATTTCCCGCTTGTTGGATGATGGGGAGGATCTAAAGGCTGTACTCGACGGCGGCAAGGGCTCGCGGACTGTGATATTGCCGTGGATCGAGCTGTTTGACCACATCATTTACGGGCCGAACGACACGCCTCTATTGAACATCACGCCCAATTCGAGCGTCGATCCGGTGAAGAGCCATCCGGGGTATCAGACGGCCATTGTCGCTGCGGGTGAGATTAACGACCGGTACCGGCACAGTAATCCTTCGCAAGGAATCGGGTACCCGATGGGATCTCTGGAAGCGCTATATATGTCGGCGGAGATTCTGAAGAATGCCGGCCTGGACGCATATGGCTACCGGGGCGCGCATGGGCAGTCGATCGAAATGGCGACGCAGTACTATGCATGTCTTGCGAAATACGCAGGCTTTGCGGCGATGGTCACCAAAGAGAATTCGGGCCAGTGTCCGGATGCGAGGCAGTATTGGGGCATGGTGGTGAACGCCGTGCAACCCAATATCCTCATCGGCTCCTATCGCTTTCCCCAGAATCAGGCGCTGACCGAGCTTGAGGTTCCGGCAAGGGCCGCTTTCGTGAAATCCTCCGGATCGTTGGAGCCGATTTTATTCGGCAAGTGGCGGGATGCGGCAGGTAACGTGCGGTAAGTCCTGTCGACGACTGGGGGAAGCTGCTAGGGGACACCGCCGCCGTGACGGCTCTCCTTGACCGTCTACTCCACCGCGCCCACGTCCTCAAAGGCGGCCACGAAGCTGGCGCACCAAGTTTCACACCCACTTGCGCCAGGAGGAGGCAACGAAGTAAACATCTACCAGTCTCGGCCGCTGCCTGGTGGCCGGTTCTTGGGCCCGTCCAGGAATGGCCCGGTTTTGCGCTGTCCACCGAGGCTGCAAGACGAAAGGATGGATCACGCGTGTCGACCACTGACGTCGTACGGTACCGGGAAGACAAGGGCATCGGTTGGATCACCCTGAATCGCCCGGAGGCGCTCAATGCCCTGAACACGGACGTCCTCCAACGCCTCGTATCCCTGCTCGATAGCGCTCGAACAGATGACCGGGTCAGAGCCGTGATAGTGACCGGAGCCGGCGACAAGGCGTTCTCGGCTGGCGCCGATGTCGCTTTCCTCAATCAAGGGACGCCGCTTGAGGTCCGGGACTTTGCCCGGCTGGCGGTGACGGTGAACCACAAAATCGAAACGCTGGGGAAAGTCGTCGTAGCCGCCATCAACGGCTACGCCCTCGGCGGTGGCCTGGAACTAGCCGAAGCGTGCACGCTCCGCCTGGCCGTTCGTCATGCCCGGCTGGGGCATCCCGAGGTGCGGATCGGGGCATTTGCCGGCTTTGGCGGCACCACGAGATTCCCTCGCCTCATCGGCAAGGGACGCGCCGCAGAATTCCTGCTCACCGGAAGTCTGATGAGCGCGGACGAGGCCCAGCGCTTGGGGCTCGTCAACCGGGTGGCCGATCCAGAGAAGCTGATCCAGGAAACCGAAACCCTCGTCCTCGACATCCTGTCCCAGGCGCCCATCTCGGTCAGGATGACGTGGGAGGCACTTCACCGCGGTCTGAATCTGACCCAGGAGGAATCGACTCTGCTTGGCGCCGACTACTTCGGGCTGGTGGCCTCGACGAGAGACTTCCGGGAAGGGACACGCGCGTTTCTGGAGAAGACCCGTCCTTCCTTCGATGGAACCTGAGGGACGCCGCCGGGGGCGGAACAGGGGGACACGCCGCAAGCTGCTCGGAGACACCTCCGGCTGCAACAACCAGGCCCCCCTAAACCAAGCTAAGACCAACGGAAACCGACGAGCACTCCGGCCGTTGCTGCGGTTCGTCCGCATAGGTTGGTAGCGGCGTAGTAGCAGCCTCCCATGCGGGCGGCCTCACCAGGCAGGAGATGTGTGCTCGCCAGACTACGGGCCGCGTTGACGCTTAAGGCTCTTGGTCCGACGACCTGGGGGCGCTCGCGAGCGCAACGTTAGTCGCGCGCAGGTAGGTGACTCCGTTAATGGCTTCAACGCGGCCGGTTACCTGCAGCCACTTCCCGGTGTCACCGCGATAGTCGGGATCGAGCTTCCAGCCTCTGCCCTGCGGCAGCTTGGCCGTCACCCAGACCGCGTTCGTCCCCTGTTTCAGGACCCAGTCGGACGGCGTGCGTTGCGAGCCCGCGGGCAGGTCACCGAAGAGGTTGCGGCCGGCAAAGACGCCAACCACGGTGATGGGCTTCACCCCGTACGGCCCGGGGTTGTGAATGATCTCCAGCAAGCTGACCCCGCCCGGCGCAACCGTCTTCTGACCGAAGGGCGTGGTGTCCACAATGCTGAAGAACGTGATCGACACGGGTGGCCAGTCCTGACGCGCGTTAGGCAGGACGGGCAGCTCGGGATCGAGGCACTTGCTCTCGGGCAGCCGCGTGGCGTAGCAGGGGACACTTTGCTGCTGAGCCGGCAGCACGCGCACGACGCCCGTGAGTTCGATGGGGCGTCCCACGAGCAGATCGGTATCTCGCGTTCCCTCGATGGCCGGGATCAGGAGAACGCGCGAGATCCCATCGGCCAGGACGAAGTATGGTGTGTTGCCAGCGAGCGAGCGCAGCTCGCCGGTCGTGCGGACGTTGACACGCTCGTACTGCTGGCCGTTTGAGGTGATGTCGGACAGCCGTACGGGCTCCGGCTCACCGTAGGACGCGAAGGAAGTTGGCGGGGGAGGCGTTGCGATCGGTCTGACCTGAGCGTCTGCCGTTGCCGGACCGACTAGAAGCAGAAACTGGGCCAGGTAGCGGATGGGGCCTGCGAGAAACCGATCAAGAGCGACGAGCTGACGATTTGGTCGCCCATTCAATCCACGTCCCTCGGTGGGACGAACAACGGATGTGTCTTCACTTGACAGCCGAGGGCCTGATAAGTGTTCGGCGGCTGGCTCGTGACGAGCGTCGTCAATGCCATCCGAAGATCCCAAGAAGGACCCTACCACTGAAAAGCACGACGGAGAACCCGACTACGATAGCTACCACAGTCTCGGCCCGCCGGGGGCCCCGCGAGCATTGCCTTAGACCGTCTCCGAGAGCGATCAGCCCAAACCAGAGTGGTGCGGAGGCAGCTACGATCAGGAAGAGCAGGTCCCACGTCGGCGGCGCAAGACTCATGGCCGCCCATGCCACGCCGAGTGTCACAGGCCCTGCGATCGTTGCCTTCGTCAGCGGTGTCATGTCGGTCCTCGGATTTCCCGCTTACTGTACAGCGCGTGTTTGAGTTGGAGGCGTGCTTAGCCGAGGCGTGCCGTCGCAATGACGCCGTGATCCTTGCCCGGCTTCGTTGATGCTTCCAACCTACACCGCCGAACACTGAGATCAGCGGCGGTGCTCCATCCTTACCTGGCGCCGTCCGCTGCATCTCACTGTTGCTCACCCTCGCACCACTACTCCTGCGTGTCCTTGAGCCCTTCGATCGGACGGCGGATGGCCTGAACAGCCGCGATGCAGGACACGCATACGGATCCACGGCCAATCACCGCCAAGAGGTCCTGGATGACCACAGGCATTCGGCAAAGGCTACATCGTGCAGTCAGGACGCGACTGCCTTCTCGCACCAGCTTGGCTTGTTCAGCGTGTGGCGTGTCCGCAATGCGGTCGTCCGAGATGATGTCGACGCAGACCTCGATGCACTCGTCGCAGATGTGGCTTTTTGGCCCGGCGACGAGCTTGCGGACCTGCTCTTGGCTCTTGCCGCAGAAGGAGCAGTAGAGCCGGGTGTCCCGTTCGTCCGACCGCCGGTCGCCCTCGCCTGGAGGCATCGCTTACCTAGTCGGTCTGCACAAACGAATAAAGGCTGTTTCCGCAGGCACGATACCGCGTAGGTCGTTCGGCCTAGTTCCCGTTAGGACCGCCTCGAATGCAGTATAGCGCCCCTGGGGAACGGGCAAGAAGGCAAGCAAGCAGTCTCCCACCAGCCCGTTTGGCGAAGGGACGTGTGGCAGGCTGCTGGGTTAGGCCGTTCTATTTAGCACGGGCGAGTCGCGCGCGGGGGCCGTCAGGCGGGCGCCTGGCTGCTGTTCCGGCACGCGGCCGGCGTGCCGGCGCCTAAACCGGCGACTTGATGAACCTACGCAAGTTGCGTATGCTTGAATTGCTGGAGTTCATCGAGGCGCCGCGCTTCACGCAGCTCCTGCCCGACTATTTGGGCGACGACGACTACGGAGAGTTGCAGATCCATCTCGCGAATGACCCCGAGGCGGGGGAGGTCATCCAAGGCACGGGGGGCTTTCGCAAAGTGCGGTGGGCGGACCCGAGGAGGGGTCACGGTCGGAGAGGTGGCCTGAGGGTGATCTACTACTACTTCGAACAGGACATGCAGATCTGGTTTCTCACGTTGTACGGGAAGGACGAGGTTGTGGATCTCAGCCCGAAGGAGAAGCGGCTCCTGAAGGCGGCGATCAATGAGGAGACGCGGCAGCGGGCCCGGCGTCGTGCCTTGAGGAGAAAGTAACCGATGACCAAGACCGTGAAGCGAGCGAGAAAGCGGAGCCTGTTCCGCGAGCTCATTTCGGGCGTCCAGGCGATGCGCGAGCACCGCGAGGGCCGGCTCACACTTCGGACCCACGAAGTCGAGCCTATCGCCCTGCCGAGGCTAAACCCGAAGCTCGTCCGTGAGACGCGCGAGGCGCTCAACATGTCGCGGCAGGTGTTCGCGTTCCGGCTAGGGGTCAATCCAAGGACTCTCGAGCGCTGGGAGCAGGGGCGCAGCAAGCCCAACGAGCAAGCAGCGGCTCTTATCTGGTTGGTGCGGAAATACCCCGATACCCTGGAACGGCTCGAATCTCTCAGCGCCTCCGCGTGAGGCGTCGTTAGTACGCCCGTCCGCACTGAAGCTGGGCGGGGCTCAGAAAGATGGTCAAAGCCGGCCTCCAGATAGCGGGCCGAGACTGGTAAGTGTTTACCTCGTTGGCTCCTCCGTTATCGCTTCTGCGTTGCTCGCCGTTCCCGGCAAGGGGATACGGGCGTCGGAGCGTCTCCCCTGATAGTCTCCAGAGTCGCCCTGGTAGATATCGCTATTGGCTTGCCCATCTTTGCAGCCGCCTCTACTGCTATTCCCGCGTCACCGTCACCACCCCGTAACGCCCCAATAGATCAGGATCGCCCCACCTGCGACGAACCACAGGCGACCAAACCAGCGTGGCACTCGCTTCCTGACGCTGGGGCGCTGAGTGGGGAGCCCGGCGTAGAAGTCCATGCCCGGCCACAATCCCATAACGATCACTGCAATACCGAGGGCAACATGTACAGCCCCGGGCACCTTGAAGGGCTGTCCTCCCATCATCAATACCGAGGCCGAGAGCTTCATTGCAGGCTGCACAGGTTTGTGCACATTGGCCTCTACCCCTGTCCCAGCGATGTTCTTCGGTCCGTATCCTTAGTGGACACTTCAAAGACCGGCCAGCAGCTAAGCCTCCGAGACTGGTGAATGTTTACTTCGTTGCCACCTCCTGGCGCAAGTCGGTGTGAATCTTGGTGCGCCAGCTTCGTGGACCGCATTTGAGGACGTGTGCGTGGTGGAGTAGCCGGTCGAGGAGAGCGGTCACGGCGGCGGTGTCTCCAAGCAGCTTGCCCCAGTCGTCTACGGGGCGGTTGGAGGTCAGCAGGGTTGAGGCGCGCTCGTAGCGCCGCATGACTACCTCGAGGAGGTCTTCGGCGGCCGTGTGAGGCAGTTTACGCATGCCGAGGTCATCGACTATGAGCAGCGGCACCGAAGTGAGGTCAGCAAGAAGACGAAGGGGTAAATGACGCGGAACCCAGCCGCCAGTGCGACGACGAAGACCACGCAGTTGACGCCGGCCGCCGCGACCTCAGTGGTGATTCGACGAAACGTCACCAGTAGGCAGTCCTCCTCTGTTTCCCTCGAACACCGAGATCAGCGGCGAGGTTCCGTCCTATGGGTCGGCCTCGTCGGCTGCATTTTGTCGTTGGACGGCCCGCTGCATACGCAGTCACCCGCTTGGAGTCGAACCCGCTCGTTGATCACACCACGGGCAGAACGTGCCCAGATAGTTCTAGGATCCCAGGAACAGGCGGCGGCCGCTGGACCGAGCAACGCCTTCATGATGGTCTCATCCATGTGTCGGCGGATTGCCATCTTGACGAGATCCTCATGTTTCAGTTCCTCTTCAAGAGCCAGTTCAAGTTCCACAGCCTCGAGAGAATCGAAGTGGAACGTCTGCTCGGGAAGCACATCCCGAAGGGCCGCCTCGGGATCAAGGTCTGCCAGGTCCGATCCACAAAGCTGCTCAACCGCTAGGAACACCGCCGAGGCTTCTTCAGCGTGCTTCCTGCAGCCCCTAAAGTAATGGTTGACGAAGGCCTGCGCGCCCTTCATTTGGCTAGCTCGCCGCCTTAGGATACTCGTCACGTTCCGCCACTCCGTGGGATGCCCGTCGAACCCCCGGATCAGCTGCATAGCCGGTGCTCGCCGAATGGCGAGCACGAGGCGCCGCCTTGAATTTTACGCCGGCCGGCGCCGAGAGGCGCCGTCAGCTGCATCCGGTCGTTCGGTCGCAGGGTCGCTCACCAGCCTTGCCTCCAGTGATACCACGGGCCGCCCAGGGCGCTGTAGATGTCCCTACCGATCCTGGGCGGTTCAGCGACTGGGCTGTACACCACGCCGCAGTCGTCAAACATGCACTGGGTGGTGATCAGACGTACCACGCCACCGGGGAGAGCCTCGGCTTCCCGTAGCCAGAAGAGACCGACTCGGACTCCCGGCCTGAACTCCCCATGACGAATTGACGGCCGTGCACGCTGCACGTAGCTCTGGAGGGCGGGCCTACTCAGCCAGAACCGAATTCGGAACGCGGCTTCACTCCACACGAGGGCGAAACACAGCGCGAGCGCAGCAGGCTGAGCGATCACCCTTCGCAGATGCCTCTGCCCCGGCAAGCCCCTTGTGTTGAGGAGATGCAGTCCGGCACGCAGGCTCCAAACGACGAGCACCGCTACGCCACCCCAGACCAGTGCGAGAAGAACCGGCACCGTGAGTCCCGCGTCGCTCCCGAACGCGAGAACGTAGATGGCCCAGCCAGACCCGGCGCTTACGGTGAGGATGGCAAGGACACGCTCAAGAACGCGCACAACGCCTCGCCCGCGCTTTCAATGTGGGCCGAACACCGCGTAGGTCGTTCGGCCTAGTTCCCGTTAGGACCGCCTCGAATGCAGTGTAGCGCCCCTGGGGAACGGGCAAGAAGGCAAGCAAGCAGTCTCCCATCAGCCCGTTTGGCGAAGGGACGTGTGGCAGGCTGCTGGGTTAGGCCGTTCTATTTAGCACGGGCGAGTCGCGCGCGGAGGGAGCAAGAATCGTCCAAGTGGCCTACGAGGCCAGATCTCCAACAACGGAGAATAGTCGAGCCGGCTGACCACGTCGTGGCCTCTGCGATTGAGGACGTGAGTCTAGACGCGTAGTGTTCACGTCTGAGTGGCCCAGGGAGCTCCTAAATGGAGCGGATACCATCGTAGTCAACCCAAACCCTGCCGGCAGCGCCGTCGCGTTATAAACGATCCTGGTGTGTGGAACGTCTTGAAACAACCCTTTGGAGCCGCTCGGCCCTGCGGGCCTCGCCCCAAGCGGCACAGATCCTCGAAGGGGTGATCGTCCGGGCCGGTCTCCGCCAGTCGCGACTACCGAGGACGGCCGGTCTATTTCGAGTAATGGTGTGACCCATATGTGACCCAGCGTCGAGCCGGGAAACAGGTTTGGGTCACACATGGCCGTCAGTGACTGATTGTCAGGGAGTTGTTGGTGACCCGCCATGGACTCGAACCATGAACCCAGAGATTAAGAGTCTCTTGCTCTACCAATTGAGCTAGCGGGCCATCGCGCGACCGACATTTATACCCTGGATGGCGAGTCCCGAGCAAGGCGGGTCGGAGTAAGCTTGAAGCTGGAATGACGCGCCGCCGCATCGAAGACGGCTACCGGCGTCGATTCTGGGCCCTCCTTGCCCTCGTCCGTCCACGCCGGCTGGAATTCGGCGTGGATTTGCTCCTCGAGCGGGCGCGGGAAAAGAGCGCCCGCGAGGGGATCGCTCTGGCTCGCGCCCTGGCTTTCGTCTACGAGTTCACGCGGGTCCGGGTGGAGCGGCGGTTGCGGCTCATGGAAGGGTGCGGGCTCGGGAGCCGAGTGGAAAAGGGGTTCGCCGGGACGCCCCCGCGGTTCCTTTGCGATTCGAGTCTGGGAGGCCTCGCGCGTTGGCTGAGAGCGGCCGGCTACGAGGCCCGTCAGGGGGCAGCCGGATCGGGGGACCGCCTTCTGGAGGAGGCGGCGGGCGGGGGCTTCGTGCTCTTGACGAGCGACAGCCGTCTGCTGGACCGTCGTCCCCTCCGCGAGTGTGCCGTGCCCGCACTTTGGATTCCCTCCGCCTTTAGCAAGCGCGAGCAGCTCGCGATGCTGATGCGGGACCTGGGCCTCCAACCGCGGGCCGCGCGTTGCATGGCCTGCGGAGGGGAGCTACAGCCAACGCCCAAAGAGTCTGTGCTCGCGCGCATCCCGCCCCGCACCGCGCTCTGGAAGAACGAATACTTCGTCTGCGCGGGCTGCAATCGACTCTTCTGGCGGGGCACCCACTGGGAGCGGATTTCGGGCGCCCTCCGGGTGGCGGCGGGAACGTGAGGTTTCGCTCCTCCCTCCTGGCCAGCCTCCTTCCGACCTTCGCCGTCAGCGCCCTTCTGCTCCTCGGCCTAGAAGGCCTCGCCCGTTTTCGGGAGCCGAAGCGGCCCGCCCCCCCCGTCGCGGACTACATCTGGGACTGGGCGGGCAAGATGGAGGGCGACTTTTACACGATGCGCTCCGAAGCCGTCGGCTGGCCGCCCTGGGAGGAGTTCAACCGCGACGGCCTGCGCGACCGCCGGCATCCCTTGGAGAAGCCTGAGGGGTTCCGTCGGGTCGTGGTCTTGGGGGACAGCGTGACGCTGGGAGACGGGATACGGCCCTACGAGGCCTTTCCCCAGTTGCTGGAAGCGCGCCTGCGGGCGGAGGGGCAGCGGATCGAGGTGCTGAACGTGGCCCTCTGGGGCTGGTCCACCCGCCAGGAGCGCATCGCCTATGCCCGCATCGCTCGGAAGTACCGGCCAGACGATGTAGTGCTGGCGGTTTGCTTGAACGACATCCCCGAGCTCCAAAACAACCTGAGTCGGCCACCGCGGCTCCTGGCCGTGCTCCACGAACGCTCGGCCCTGGTAAGGAGGCTGGTGAACGCCCAGGGCCGCGAGATCGGCCGGGTGGAAGAGCTGTTCCTGGACCGCGAGTCGCCGCGGGTGCGCGAGGCGATGGCACGTTTCTTTGCCGAGGTGCGGACCTTGCGCTCCGAGGTCGAGGCTGACGGCGCCCGCTTCGCGATGATCGTATTCCCCTTCCGCTTCCAGGTGGAGGTGGAGGCGCCCGTGCCTTCGGTCCAACAGGAGACCACGTCCTTCTGCAGCGCGGAAGGGTTGCGCTGCCTCGATCTCCTGCCCGCCTTCCGGGCGGCAGGGCCCTCCGCGTTCCTGGACTATGACCACCTCAGCCCGGCGGGTGCCGTTCTCACCGTCGACTCCATGCGGGCCAGCGAGCTCCTGCCCCGCCTCCCCTCCGACATGGAAATCCTGCGGACACACCTGGGCCCGAGGGAGGCGGACGTTTCGGCGCTCACGGAGGCTCTCTCGGACAGAGATCCCGCTCTAAGGGCGGCCGCCGCCTACGGCCTGACCACGATCGGTTCCGCCGCCTCCGCGGGCGCCCCGCGGCTGGCCGAGGCTCTCCGCCGGGACGAGGCGGAGGCGGTACGATCCGCGGCGGCGCGGGCGCTGGGGTCATTGGGCATGGCGGCGAAGGCAGCGGTCCCGGCCCTCTTCGAAGCCCTGAGCGACCCCCGGGAGGGCGTTCGCTGGTCGGCCGCGGACGCGCTCTCGAAGATGGATCTGGCCGGCTTGGAGGCCGTGGCTCCTCTGGCGGCCGCCCTGCGGAGCCCCGACAGTTACGTGAGGGGCTTTGCGGCCTGGACGCTCGGCAACCTGGGGTCGGCGGCTCGGGACGCGGTCCCCGCGCTGGTGCAGGCCTTGGGCGAGGCGGAGGGGGCCCCGACCGTGGAGGCGGCGCTGGCGCGCATCGGACCCGCGGCGGCGGAGGCCGTTCCTGCCCTCCTCCTCGACCTCAAGCATAAGGAGGGGGGTCGCCGCTGGCGGGCGGCGCGGACGCTGGGCCGCTTGGGTCCGGCCGCCCGCGCCGCGGTGCCCGGTCTGATCGAGGCCCTGAGCGACCCCGAGGAGATGGTGCGCGCGCACGCCGCCCGGGCCCTCGGGCGCATAGGCCTGGAGGCGCGGCCGGCCGCGGCCGCCCTGCAACGCGCGACCGGCGACCCCGACGATTCGGTTCGCCGAGAGGCGCGGGGAGCCCTCGACAAGCTGCACTGAGGTCCGCCTCCCGAGCGGGTTAGAATGGCTTATGGACGCTGAGAGTCTTCAGGATCGCTACGCGCCGGAGAACCACTGCTTCGGCTGCGGGCCCGCCAACGATAAAGGCCTGCGCATCAAGAGCCGGGCGGAAGGTGACACGTTGGTAGCCCACTGGACCCCCGAACGGCAGCATGAAGCCTTTCCCGGCGTCCTGTGCGGCGGGATCATCGGCACCCTCCTTGACTGCCACAGCAACTGGACCGCGGCGTGGCACCTGATGCGGAAGGGCGGCCACGCCACCCCTCCCTGCACGGTCACCGCCGACTATCACGTGCGCCTCATCCGCCCAACCCCAACCGGGGCGGAGGTATTTCTGCGCGCGCAGGTAGCGGAGTCCGGCCCCGACCGCGCCACCGTAGAGGCCACGCTCGAGGCGGGGGGCAAACTCACGGCTAGCTGTCGCGGCCTCTTTGTGGCCGTGCGCGAAGGCCATCCCGCCTATCATCGCTGGTAGCCAAGCATAACGAGGAATCGGACGTTTGAGAGGCTGGGGAGGCCTAACGATGACTCTCGCATTTCCGGTGGCCCGTAACGACAAGGTCCCGGGGGGGCCGCAGACGGCTTCCCCTCCCGTCGACGATCGCCCGCTCCTCGACGCTTATTCAGATGCCGTCACGCGCGCGGTGGAGGCGGTGGCATCCTCGGTGGTCAACCTTGAAGTCGGGCGTGGAGGCGGCTCCGGATTCTTGCTCACCCCGGACGGGTTTGCCTTGACCAACAGCCATGTCGTGCAGGGGTCGCGGTCGGTCCGGGTCCGCCTCTCCGACGGGCACTCCTTGCCCGCGAGCGTGATTGGCGACGATCCCGACACCGATTTGGCCGTGGTTCGGTTCGACCCTCCTGGCCTTCTCCCGGTGCGGCTCGGTGACTCGCGCGCCCTCCGCGTGGGTCAGCTCGTGGTGGCCATCGGCAACCCCTACGGCTTTCAGTGCTCGGTGACCACAGGGGTGGTGAGCGCGCTCGGTCGCTCCCTGCGCGCGCAGTCGGGCCGGCTGATGGACAACCTCATCCAGACCGACGCCGCCCTGAACCCCGGCAATTCCGGGGGCCCGCTCGTTTCCTCGCGGGGCGAGGTCATCGGCGTCAACACCGCCGTCATCCTGCCCGCCCAGGGGATTTGTTTCGCCATTCCCATCCATACCGCGCAGTTCGTGGCCGGTCGGCTCATCAAGGACGGAAAGATCCGCCGGGGCCACTTGGGCCTCGGCGGGCAGACCGTTCCCCTCCCGCGCAGCGTGGTCCGCGCCCAGGCCCTGGAGGCGGAGACCGGCGTGCTCGTGATCTCGGTGGAACCTCGGAGCCCGGCCGCGGCGGCGGGGGTCGCGGCGGGAGACGTGATCGTGGGCTTCGCCGGCCACAGCGTGGCCGGCGTCGATGACTTGCAGCGGGTGCTCGCGGATGGGCCGGTGGGGACGAGCGCGCGTCTTACCTTGCTGCGGAAGGCGGAGAAGAGGACCCTGGAGGTTGTGCCCCGGGAGTGACCCTCCTGGTCAGGCCGGGGGCAGCGGCCCCTGGCCCAGCCGCGCCAGCACTCGATCCGCGTAGTCGATGACCTCCCGGACGTAGGCCCGCTTCTCCAGGTAGGTTCCCGGGAAAAAGCTGCGCTTGAACCCGTATATGAGCATGTCCCGGATCTCGCGCGGGCTGAGGGCGAAAGCCTCGATGGCGCGGATGATCTCGCTGGTCACGGTGGTGTGCGAGACGAGGCGGTTGTCCGTGCAGAATGTGGTCGAGAGCCGACGGCGGCGCATCTCCCCAAAGGGATGCTTGCGCAGGTCGGTGGCGAGCTCCGGCACGGTCTGCTGGTTAGAGGTGAGGCAGACCTCGATGGTGATGCGCTTGTCGGCGATGAACTCCGCCAGGGCTTCCACATAGGCCCTGCGGTCCGTGATGCGGGGGTCGCGGATCTTGGTCTCGTCGAAGAGCCAGGTGCCGTGGCCCACCCGGTCCGCATGAAGGTCTCCGATGGCTTGGAAAATGGACTCCGGCCCGTAGTCCTCCCCGGCATGAACCGTCTTGCCCAGGAAAGCCTCGTGCGCGACCTGATAGGCCAGGCGGTGGCCCTCCGCGGGGTAGCCCTTCTCCTGGCCGGCCAGGTCGATCCCCACCACCAAGAGCCCCTCCTCGTGGCGCAGGCGGGCGGCCGCACGGGCCACCTCCATGCTGGCCGCGGCGTAGACCTCGGACGGGGGCGCCTCGGGAAGGGCCTTGAGAAAGCGGTCGTAGCCAGCCGAGAACTCGGAGCGGAAGAAGCGCAGGGCACAGAGGATCATCCCCGCCACGAAGCGCGGCTCCGCGCCCGAGGTCACTTCCGGCCGGGCGTTGAACTGGGCCGCCGCCCGCCGCAAACCCCGGTCCACGGCCCGCACCACGTCCGCCACCTCTAGGCCCGGCCGGGCGTGGAGCTGCGGGGCGAAGCGGACCTCGAGGTAGCGAACGCCTTCCGCCTGGCAGTCCTCCGCCAACTCGAAGGCTACCCGCTCCAGGGCCTCGGCATCTTGAAGCACGGCCACCGTGTACCGGAACCCTTCCAGGTACTCCTGAAGATCGCGGTAGCGCGCTCGAAACACGAGCGCCTTGAGCCCCTCCGGGGTCTCGGAAGGAAGGGGGACGCGCGCTCTCCCGGCCAGATCGATCAGAGTCGAGAGGCGGATCGATCCGTCCAAATGAACATGCAGGTCCGTCTTGGGGAGCAGGGGGACGATGTCGGTCAGCGGCAAGGATTTCTTATCGCCCACGTGAGTGCCACGAACTATAGTAGCGGAGGCCTCCTTCCAGCAAGGTCGCCCCGTCCTCTGGGTTTCGCGGGGCCTTCCCCCAAAGGGCCCCGTTCGCTTCTACGCTCCTCCGGCGGGCGATCGGCCTTTGGGCGGATCGGGAGGGGTCGTGGGCCTCGGCCGAAAGGCGGAGGGCTACGCATCCGTGCTCTGGCCGCGGACGAGCCCGCGGTGGGCGGTCCTGGCTCAGTCCAATTCCAGGTAACGAATGCGCTTGTTGATGTCGGTGTTGACGGAGTGGTAGGGGCGGAAGAGACTGCCCGCGTCGAAAATGCTTTCGCGCAGGTGCTCCACATCTGCGTGGCCGATCGCGTTGGTGAAGATGGGCAACAGGTATTCGATGCCGGTGCGAGAAGGCCGCATCAGCTCCGCGTCGTAGAAAGACGGATGCATGTTGCGGGGGTGGATGATGCCCCAGCGGTCGCGGAAGGCGTTCCCGTCGTAGCTCTCCACGTGGAAGCCCTTGCCCCGGCTCCATTGGAGGATGGAAACGGCGTTGTTTTGCCCTTCCAAGAGCATGTCCACAGCCTTGCCCCCGAGCTGGGCGGCGTAGAAGCGGTCGAAGAGGATGGGCCGGCCGCCCCGCTGGGTATGGCCCACCTTCCTCGTGAAGATCGCTGCTTTGGCGGATTCGGCCCGTCGGTAGTTCTGGAAGTAGGCGTCCCCGAAGTGATCGACGAGGAGCTGGCAAAGCGCCTCCGCGGCGCCGGTGAGGATCACGTTGCCGGCGGGGTCATGGGAGATCTGCTTGTCCCCCAGTCCCTGCCCGCTCTCGTCCACGATCCCCTCCCCGCAGACGATGACCACGTTTTTCTGCAGCTCGTAGAGCTCCCGCACCCGCGCCACTAGCCTGTCCACGTTGACGGGGTGTTCGGGTACGAGGACGATGTCGGGCTGGCCGTAGGCGGTGCCGAGGGCGATGTAGCCCGATTGGCGGCCCATCACCTCAACGATCGCGATCCGACGGTGGCTCTCCGCGGTGGTGCGGACACGCTGCACGCCCTCCACGGAGACGAAAACCGACGTGGCGTAGCCGGGGGTCGCGTAGTTGACGATCTGTTCCAGGTCGAAAGCGGTGCGGGACTGCGTCTTCTCGTAGCGGTAGCCGGGGGATTCGGGGGTGGGGATGCGCACCCACTCGTCGGGCTCGTTGCGATGGTTGAGGCCGAGGTCGTTGTCGATGGTCTTGGGGGCGAGCACGGTGGGGAAGAGCTCGGCGAAGGGCTGGAGACCGTTCAAGGTCCCGTCCCCGCCCACGCAGATGAGCCCCTCGATCTTGAGGAGGGAGAGCCGCTCCGCGATCTGGAGCATCGACTCCTTGTCGTTGGCGTCTACGTAGGCCCGTGAGGCCCCGATAATCGTCCCTCCCCGGGTGGCGTCCAGCTCCGGGATCTCCGTGAAGAGCGGGTTCAGGTGGACGTGGGGAACGTGGGCGTTGAGTAGGCTGCGGAAGCCCTTGATGAAGCCGTAGACCTCGACCCGCCTCCGGTTCGCCCTGACCACCGCTCCCTGGATGGTGGCATTGAGGGCGGGGGTGTCTCCCCCCGCGGTCAGGATCCCGATCCGCCTCATGCTCGCTCCTCGGTTCTCGCTCGGATCACGATACGACCCCGCCTCTTCCGCGTCAACGAAGCGAGGGACCTCGGACCACGAAGCGCAGGGTCAGCCCGACCACGGCCACCGAGACCGCGGTCCAGAGAAGACCCCAGAACAGGGGAGGAAGGCCGGTGAGGAGGGCCAAGGCGCTGGCATCGCTGCCGGGGACGGTGCGCGTCAACACATCCGAGCCCACATCTACCACCGCGTAGAGGCAGCTCACCACGCCCATGGCAGTGAGGAGGACATCGGAAACGGCGCGGGGCAGTTTCCCGGCGACCAGCAGCAAGCCCGCCCCCGTCGCGAGGCCGTAAACGAGGCCGAAGGCGGAGCGCACGTATACCAGCGTCACCACCAGGGTGAAGGCACCGATGACCCCCACGATCTCCCGGCTCCGACGCGTGCGGGTTGCGAGCACGAGGAGCAGGGCCCCCCAGACCAGGCTGCCCAGGTAGCCCGCGTTAAGGATAAGGAAGCGCGACCCGCCTTCGGTGACGCAGACCCCTCCCTCGTCGAAAGTGAGGCCGATGGCGCGGATGGACCCCCCGCTGGCCAGGGCGGCCAGCCCGTGCGAGATCTCGTGGAGGAACACCACGAAGATCTTCAGGGGATAGACTAGGAAGGAAGACCAGCCGGCCACGGTCAGGAGGGCCACGAGGAGGGGAAGGATGATCCGGCGCAGGGCGGAAGTCACCGGGGAGCGGCTTCGCCCGAGAGCTGCACCACCACCTCGCGCCGCCGTGGCCGGTTGTCGAAGTCGACGAGTACGATCTGCTGCCAGGTCCCGAGCAGCAGTCGCCCCTCGCGGAAGGGGACGGTGAGGGAAGGGCCGAGGAGGCTTGCCCGCACATGGGAATGGCCATTCCCATCGTGCCAAGCGGCCTCGTGCGCGTAAGCGATCCCCCGCGGCGCGATTCGCTCGAAAGCGGCGGGTAGGTCTTTGAGCAGGCCCGCCTCGTACTCGAGAGTGGTGACCCCGGCCGTGGATCCGGAGACGAACACCAAGGCCTGACCGTGGTCAAAACCGTGGCGGGAGACCACGGCCTGAACCTCGTCCGTCAGGTCTAGGATTTCCGCGTCCCCCCGTGTGGACACGGCCACGGTGTCGGTCACGATCGTCATCAGGAAAAGGCTAACGCAGCCGGACCCGCAAGGCCAGCGGGGACTCTGTGAGAGAATTCGGGGGAGCGTGTGGGCGGACCCCCACTAGGAGGAGGGATTGATGAAACGGAAAGCATCCGCGGTTTGGCAGGGCGGTCTGAAGGACGGCAAGGGGACGATCAGTTCGGATAGCGGCGTGCTCGCGAAGACGCCCTACTCCTTTAGCACGCGTTTCGAAGACGGCGTAGGGACCAATCCGGAGGAGCTCATCGCCGCCGCCCACGCCGGCTGCTTCTCGATGGCGCTGTCGGGGCAAATGGGAGGGGCCGGGCTGACGGTGGGGGAGATCCGCACCACCGCCACCCTCAGCATGGACAAGCTGGAGGCGGGCTGGACAATCACGGCCATCCACCTCGACGTGGCGGTCAAGAGCCCGGGTGCCAAGGCGGATGCCTTCGCGAAGGCGGCTGAGAATGCCAAGGCAGGTTGCCCCGTCTCTCGGTTGCTGAACGCCAAGATCACGATGAACGCGAGGCTCGAAGACTGAGACGGATGCGGCGGTTGTTAGCGCTGTTCTTAGTCCTGCTCGCGAGCGAAGTGCCGGCCCAAGCCCCGGCGTCGGCGGACCCTGATCTGGCGGGGGGCGTCCAAAAAGTGAAGGAGGGCCGGCTCGAGGCGGGCGTTCAGGCCCTGGACGCCTACCTCCGTCGAACGGCGGGGCAGCCGGGCCTGGCCCGGGAACGGGCCCAGGCCTACGTTTACCTGGGTGTTTCCTATCTGGGCCTGAATCAGGAGCCCGCGGCCAAGGCGGAGTTCGCCCAGGCCCTCGCCCAGTCCCCGGACCTCAGCCTGAACCCCGGAGAGTTCCCTCCCAACGTGGTGCGTGTCTTCGAGATGGCGCGGCGAGAGAGCCTCTTTAGAGCGACGGCTCCGCCGCGGGCTTCGAGTGGCGGCTCCCACACGACCCCCCTGCTGATCGGGGCCGGTCTGGCCCTGGCCGGGGGCGCGGTGGCCATCGTCGAGCACAACAAGCACGGGGCCTCTCCCAACCTGCCCCCCACCGCCAGCTTCACGATCAGCCCGGCCGGGCAGGCCATTGCCGGTGTGACCGTCATGGCTTTCGTGGCCACGGCCAGCGATCCTGACCACGATCCCCTCACTTACACCTGGGATTTCGGGGACGGAGTCACGGCCTCCAACTCCACTCCCACCCACATCTATCGCTCCGAGGGGACCTTCCCCGTAGCTCTCACCGTCGCCGATAACCGGGGGGCTTCGGTGGCGGCGACGGGGGTCGTGGCCGCGAGGGGTCTAAGCGGTCGCTGGTTGCTCTCCCAGGGGGGTGGCCTCTTCTACGAGCGTGGCTACGACATCGTCCAGAACGGGTCCCAGCTTGCAGGCCGGCCATTCAGCGTGCCGGACAAGGGCTGCCTAGGCGACCTGACCGGCCTGGTGACTGATCCCCGCACCCTGACCTTCCAGTTCGTGGGGTGCGACAACCTATTGGTGGTGGTCAGCGGCACGGTGGCCCCCGACCTCATCTCCGTGACGGGGACCTACACCCACCCCTCGGGCCCCCCCCTGCCCATGAGCCTCACCCGGCAGTAGCCCGGACGGATCGCCGCTCCGGGATTGATCGCGAGCGGAGGCGATCCCTTCCCTTCTAACCCGTCGCCCTGGCCTCAAGAACCCCAGTCGAGGGAGAGGTCTCTCTTAAGGATGCCCTCCACGCTCACCAGCAGCCGTTTGGTCTGGCCCGGCTCGAAGGTCCCGCGCAGGCGCCGCGAGCTGTTGACGTCCCCTTCCAGCTGGACGCGTACCGTGTGCTCTCCCGGCGTCACGTCCAGGACCTGCCGCAGGCTCCCCTTGCGAATGCGCAGGGAGAGCACCTTCTTGGTGACACGGCTCTCCAATGGCTCGTCCAGAACCTGTTCGTCGTCCACCCAGACCTTGAGGTTGCCGCTCTTGAGGGAGTGCTCGAAGGTGACCTCGAGATGGCCGGGCTCGGCGGGCAGGAGGGTCGAGAGCGATATGAGGGCGGCTTGATCGCCCCGCGGCACGAAGAGGAAGACGCCGAGCGCGCCAAGGAGCAGGGCCGTTCCCCCCCCGATCAGCAGGGCCCGGCGCGCCGAGGGGTTGAGGAGAAAGGGCGCGACCGCGGACGCCCGGACGGCCGGCGTGGGGGCGGGCGGGGCCGAGGAGGTCCCCTGTGGATGGTCCACCGACTCCCGCCCGGAGGGCGGACGTTGAGAGACCGCGGTGCGCTCGCCCGGTGCGGCGTCCGGGGAGCGATGGCGGGGAGGTCGGCCGGCCAGGACGTCCTGGATATCCTCGGCGAAGGTCCGACCGTCGCCGTAGCGACGCCCGAGATCCTTGGCCAGGGACCGCATCACGACGTAATCGACCTCGGGAGGAAGGCCTTCGACAAGACGGGAGGGGGGGAGGGGTTCGTGCTGGACCACGCGGGCTAGGATCGCGGGCAGAGTCGGGCCGTCAAAAGCGCGCGTGGCCGTGAGCAGGCCGTAGAGCACGCAACCGAGGGAGAAGAGGTCGCTCCGCCCGTCCAGGGCCTCCCCCGAGGCCTGCTCCGGGGACATATAGGAGGGCGTCCCGAAGAACTCGCCGACCGTGGTGAGCTGGGATGCGGGCAGCTTGGCGATGCCGAAATCCATGATCTTGGGCTCGCCCGTGGGTAAGAGCATGATGTTGGTGGGCTTGATGTCGCGGTGGACGATGCCGTGGCTGTGCGCGTGGTGGAGAGCTTCCGCCACCCGCGCCGCGATGCGCAGGGCTTCCCGCCAGGGCATGACCCCGCCGCCCCGTTTGACCGCGGCCAGCGTCTGGCCGTCCAAAAACTCGAGTGCGATGTAGAGGGTACCGGTTGCGGGGTCCCGGCCCACATCGTGGACGGTGACGATGCCTGGATGCGAGAGCCCCGCCGCCGCGCGCGCCTCGGCCAAGAAGCGCTTTTCAAAGAGCTCCCGCCCCTCCTCGGGCACTTCGAAGGCCAAGCGCACAGTCTTCAAGGCCACCGCCCGGTTCAGGTCGGGATCCCGGGCCTTGTAGACGACCCCCATCATCCCGCGGCCGATCTCTTCCCCGAGCTCGTAGCGGCCCAGCGTTCTCAACGCGGGTTCACTCATCTTGGGACGGGCTCGATTCGCCGGGGCACGCGCCATAGTAGCCCAGGAGTAGCCCTAGGCAGCCCCGATGAGGGTCGGGGGCGAAGATGGGGCAGCGCAGTTGGCTCAGATCCACCGGAAGAGCGCGCGTCCCAATATTTTGAGGGTCAGCAGCTCCAGGCGTCCGTTCTGCGCCTCGTACTTGCGATAAATCGTCCGGAACACCTCGGCCGCTTCCGTAGCCCTGAGGGTAGTCATCAACGAGGGGGCGCCCGTTCGATAATGGACTACGGTGCGATCGATGTACCGCCACCCAAACCGCCGGATAGCACGCACGTAGAACTCGCGGTCCTCGAAGGGCGTACAGTCGGGGTCGAACCCCCCGATTTGCGCGATGTGATCTCGCCGGATCATACAGGCGGAGCAGTTCAGCACCGGATTGCAGAAGAGCATGCTCGCCAGCAGCAGCCGCCAAGACCCCAACCCGGCGCACAACCTGGCCCGCCGCCTGGATTCCGCGAACACCCGCTGATTGTGCCGGAGGTCCTCGGGATCGTCGCCGAAGGGCTCGATGCGGCCGAAGGCCACGCCTGCCTCGGGGTGGGCCTCGAGCTCCGCGGTGAGAGCGGCGTAGGCGCCCTCCGCGACGTGATCGTCGTCATCGAGGAAATGCACGAACCGGCCCCTAGCCAGCGGCCAGCCCGCATTGCGGACCAGGGCCGGGTTGCCGCCCGAGGGTTTCTTCATTGGCACGAACGTGACGCGGGGATCGGCGATCCGGGCGACCACGTCTTGAGCGGACCGCTCGGGGCTGTCATCGACGACGATGCTCTCTACCGTGACCAAGCGTTGAGCGAGCGCGCTGCTCAGGGCCTCCGCCAGCTGCCGAGGCCGCCTAAACGTCGGTGTTACGACTGAGACATCGACAACCATCCGGGTCGCCTCGTGTCCACAACGGGCTGGATGAGTCGCGCGGCGGCAGCTATAGAGGTCGGCGTCGACGGATGGCGCCGATCGCTCCCCGGGGGAGGAGCTTCGTGAGGCGGTGCCGCGTCGACCGCCCTGTGCCGCGAGTCTTGTGCATCGGCGCGGTCCCTGTCAATGTAGCGGGGCGAGGTTGAGAGGTGTTGCTCGCCTCAGTGCGGGGAGCACGATCATGAGGCAAGGGGCGCGGAAGAGGGTCCGGCAGTACCACCTTGGGGTCGGCGGGGGCGACGTCGCGCCCCATGTGATCCTCGTGGGCGATCCCGCCCGCGCCGAGATCGTGGCCGGGCGCTTCGAGAAACGGCGCGGCGAGTGGCGGCACCGGGAGTTTGTCACCATCTCCGGGGTCTACCATGGGCTGGAGATGACGGTGACCGGAACCGGCATCGGACCGGACAACATGGAGATCGCGGTCATCGAGCTGTCACAGTGCCGAAAGGACTTGACCCTCATACGCGTGGGATCCTGTGGCGCCCTACAGCGTGATATTCGCCTCGGCGATCTCGTGGTCTCCACCGCGGCCGTCCGGCTGGAGAATACGACGAGCTTCTTCGTGCCCGAGGGCTTTCCCGCCGTGGCCAGCTTCGAGGTGACCCAGGCCCTCGTCGAGGCCTGCCGACAGACGAGGGCACGCCACCACGTTGGCATCACGGCCAGCGCCCCCGGTTTCTATGGCGCCCAGTCGCGCCATGTTCCCGGCTTCCCTCCGCGGTTTGCGGACCTCCCCGGCGACCTTGGCCGTCTGGGCGTTCTCAACTTCGAAATGGAGATCAGCGCTCTGTTCACGCTGGCCAGCCTGGGGGGTCACCGCGCGGGCGCGGTGTGCGCGGTGTATGCCCAGCGGCCCCGCCGTCTGTTTGCCGACGCCCGGCAGATGAAGCAGGGCGAGGCGCGCGCCATCGAGGCGGGTCTGGCCGCGCTTGAGAGCCTGGCCCGGCGCTAGTCAGCGCCGGGCGGACCCCGTGAGCCGTTGGCGCTTCGCCTTCGGGAGCGCTCGCCGCTGGCTTCGGCCCGCTCGTCCCGCCGGGGGCACAGAGGACAGGGCGTCCCGCAAGCCGGCCAGGAGGTCGGCGAAGCGGCCGGCCACGGCTTCCTTGCGCGCGGGGCGCTCCTTGACCTCCAGCAGCAAATCCTCGAGGGTGGCGGCGGCCCGCCGAATGGGTTCAAACCCAAAGGTCGCGGACGAACCGGTGAGGCGGTGAACGAGTACGTAGGCCGCCTCGAAGGCTTCTTCGTCCCAGCCCCGGGCGGGGAGCGACGTCACCGCGTCCGCGAGGGCTTGAACCTTCTGCGGGAGCTCACGGGTGTAGGCTCGGCGGAGGACCTCCAGTTGCCGGCGGTGGGTGGGGGAAAGCCTACTCCTCATAACGGTCCCAAATCCGGCGCAAGGTCGCGGCCAATTCGGCGGGCTCGAAGGGCTTCGTGATCACGTCCAGCGAACCCAGTTGCTTGTACTGGGCGACCTCGTGGGGCTGCGCCCGGGCGGTCATGAACACGACCGGCGTTTTCGATGTCTCCGGGAGCTGGCGGAGCGCCTTCAAGGCGGTGGGGCCGTCCATGCCGGGCATCATGACGTCGAGGAGGACCAAATCGGGGTGGAATCCGGGGGCTCTATCAAGGGCGTCCCTGCCCGAGCCGCATACCTCGACCGTGAAGCCCCCGATGGCGGAGAGGGCCAGCTCGGCCACGGTCTGAATGTCGGGGTCGTCCTCGACCAAGAGGATGCGCTTGAGGGCCCCCCGCGCCATCAGGCTCGGGCTCCGTTGGGGCTCTGTTCCGTAAGGGGCAGTTCGACATAGAACGTGGTTCCTACTCCCACCTCCGTCTCGAACCCAATGTGCCCGCCCATGCGTTCCACGATGGCCTTGGAGATGTTGAGGCCCAGGCCGGTGCCTCCCTTTTCCCGGGTGGTGGATGAGTCGGCCTGGGCGAACCTCTGGAAGATCCGGGCCCGGAACTCCTCCGGGATGCCCGGGCCGCGATCGGTCACGGTGACCCGCACCACCCCCGCGTTTCGCTGGGCGGCAACGAGCACCGTCCGGTAGGATGGCGAAAACTTGGCAGCGTTGGAGAGCAAGTTGGTGATCACCTGCATGAGACGGTCGGGATCGGCCTTGATCCCGATTCGTGGCGGCACGCCGTTGAGGACGAAAGACACTCCGAACTGGGCACCGTACGCCTCATTGGCTTCGATGGCCTGCTCAAGGAAGGGACCGATCTCGACGGGGCGCAACTCAAAGGGCATCGTTCCGGATTCGATCTTCTGAAGATCGAGCACGTCGCCGATCAACCGCACCAGGCGCTGGCTGTTTCGGTGGGCCACCTCCAAGAGCTGGCGGGCCTTCTCGGGCAGCCCCGTGGTCAAGCCAGAGCTCAGGAGACCGAGGGAGGCGTGGATGGAGGTCAGCGGCGTCCGGAGCTCATGGCTGACCAAAGAGATGAACTCGTCTTTCATCCGCTCCATCTTCTTGTGCTGATCGATCTGGTCCTGGGCCACCTTGTAATCGCGGAGGATGACCTCGACTCGCCGCCGCAGCTCGTCGTTGAGGTCGCTCAGAATGGCGTTGGCCTCCTGGAAGCCACGGTGGGTCATCTCGAACGGAGCCAGGGTCTCGGCGAAGAACTCGGAGGCTTTTTTTGCGATGCGGGAGCTCTCTGTTGGCGCGAGCATCTGCAGAAGAGTCGACACCAGAGCCTCCTGGTGGAGCGCCGCTACCTCGAGGACGCCGAGGTCGCGGGCGAGCGCGTCCCGCCCGACTTGATAGGCCTGGTGAAGGGCGTCTTCGCCTCCCATCTCCAAGTAGCTCTGGAGGGCGCGGGAGTACCGAGCGGTCAGCTCTTCGAGCGTCGTCTTCACGACGGCTCCGCGGTGAAGCGGGCCACCAGAACCAGGGCGTCGTCCGTCGTCTTGCCCCATTGGCTCAAGATGCGATCGGCGAGCGGTTGGAGGGTGGCGCTCGCGGTCAGCTCGGCCGTGAAAGCCACATCCACGCCGTCAGTCGCGAACGCGAGGATGTCACCGGGGTTTACGGTGAGAACCGAAGCGGAGAGCATTGGGAGTCGATAGCCCACCACGCCGCCGCGAAGCAGCAGCGACTCTCGGGCCGGGGCTGCTCCCTGGTCCGCCCGGATCAGGACCCCCTCCACGTTGCCGATGCCCAACCAGGTGAGGCTGCTGTCCGAAGCGCTGAAAGAGGCCAGGCTCATCACGACGCCCCGCGTTTCTTGGAGGTCCCTTTGGCAGTGTCTCACCAGGGAAATCACGCTGTCTTGAGCGTGGGTGCGGAGCGATTCCACGGCGGCCCGGGCGGCGGCGGCCGCCTCCGCCCCGTGACCCAGGCCGTCCAGGACGGCCAGGAGCGTCCCCCCGGGGAAGGGCTGAACGACGTGCAGATCTCCGGACTCCTCCTCCCCCGGCCGGGGGCGGAGCGCCACGGCCCATTCCAGGCGCGTCGCGGAGCCCCCGAAGGCCCGCTCATCCTCCTTCAAGGCACCCATTTCTTGACTGAGACTGTCGTTCCCTTGCCGATCTGGGAGGCGATCTCGAAATCGTCCATCAACCGCCGGACGCCGGGAAGGCCGAGCCCAAGGCCTCTCCCCGTGGTGTAACCGTCTTGCATGGCCCTAGGCACGTCGGGGATTCCGGGACCCTCGTCCCGAGCCACGATCATGATGCCGTTCCGTCCGGCTTTTTGGGCCAGGCTCAGGCGGATCTCGCCCGTCTTGGCGTATTCAAGGATGTTACGGGCCAGCTCGGAAATACCGGTGGCGATCACCGTCAAGTCGCTACCTTCGAAGCCGAAGCGGGAGGCCAGGGCGCGGCCCTCCTGGCGAGCGGCCACGATGTCCGCCGCCGACCGGATAGGGACCGTGACCACGGATCGCCCGATGGCATCACCGGGCGCGGCTTCGTCCCCGCTAGGCATGCGGTGGGCCGGCCTTCTTCACCTGGTCGAGGTAGGCGAGCCCCTCCTCGAGGTCGAGGGCGGTGGCAACGTCCTCAAGGGTGAGGCCAAGCTGGACCATGGCAAAGGCTACCTCGGGCTGGATTCCTACGATCACCGTCTCTGCACCCCGCAGCCTGATCATGTGGGCGATGGCCCGCAGCGTGCGCACGGCGAAGGAATCCATCACGTCGAGGACCGTGACGTCTACAATCGCTCCCCGGGACCGATACCGGCCTACCTGCTGCACGAGGTCATCACGGAGCTGGAGCAGGTCCTCATCGCTGAGGGCCGACTGAATGGAAGCGATGAGGTAGTCTCGCTGTTTAAGGATCGGTACCCGCATGGTGGGGGCTCAGGGCCTCGGGGGTTCTACTGCCGCCGCCTCTCCGGTCATGATCACCTTGTAGCCGAGCAGGCGTTCGGCTTCCTCGATACCTCCCTGCAGGTCGCCCACGGCGTTGATCTTCCCGAGGTCCACGCCGATGGTGACTAGGGTCTGGGCGATCTCGGAGGAGAGACCGGTCACGATGACGTTCGCACCCATCAGCCGGGAGGCATCCACGGTCTGGACCAAGTGGTTGGCGACCGAAGCGTCCACGGAGGGCACCCCCGTGATGTCCACCACGACCACCTTCGCCCGGTTGGCCCGGATGCCCCGGAGGAGTTGCTCCGTGAGCTGCCGCGCCCGCTGGGGGTCGATTACACCGATGATAGGCAGGATGAGGAGGCGGTCTCGGACCTGGAGGACGGGAGTGGAGAGCTCACGGATGGCTTCTTGCTGCTGGCGGATGATGCGCTCGCGCTCTTGGACGAAGCCGACGGCCACGGTGTTGGCGATGCGGTTGGCGGCGGGCTCGTAGGCGTCTAACACCGCATTGAGCAGCGCGAAATCCCCCTGGTACTTCTTGAAGAGCGAGCGGGCGAGAACGTCTCGAAGTAAGAGGACGATCCCCAGCACCTCGTGGGTCTCTACTCCTCGGGGGATGATGCGCTCGGAGAGGTTCCGCGCGTAGGCCTGGAGGGCCTCTACGCTTCCCGTCTCGAGCACCTCGACGTAGTTGTCGTACACCGAGGTGGCCTCCGCGAAGATTTCCTCGCGGGTCATGGCGGTGAGGAGCTTAGATTCCGTGATGCGGCGGGCCCACTCCTCACGCAGCTGGGTGCGGTTCTCGCGGAGGTGGGCCACCAGCTCGCGAAGCAACGCGGCAGTTGACTCGGGCTTGGGCTGGCTGGAGTCCAAGTTGCCCTTCCTTTCTCTGTCCTTCCGATCGTTCATTTGTGGCCTCGCTACTTGCCCCCCGGAGAAGGCGGGGCGACCCTACTGGAACGGGAGGACCGGCAGCGCCCCGGCCCGCGCCATGCGACCGAGGCGCTCGCCACACGGGAGCACCCTCGCAGCGTATCGCCGGAAAGGCTCTGCCGCAGGCTATCCCCCCCCTGGCTTCCGGTCAAGGCGCGTACCCGCCTCCTCGAGGAGCTATGGCTGGTAGACAAAGCGTCGTGCGGTCTTCACGCAAGACCCGTGCCGAGGAGGCGTCGTCTCCTACTGTACGCTCCGCTCAGGGTTTCCCCGAGGAAGGCGCGCGACATTCCCCCGTGACCTGGCAAAGCACTCCCCATAAGTGGCATCGCCATTCCACCCCTTTTCGACGCCCGCTCCCAGGGAGGATGCCAAACCCGGCCAATGTAAGCCCAGCCGTGCGGTCCGCCTTCAAGTGACGCCGGGCACAGCATTTGCACACCTTTGCGACCGGTCTGGGCCGGACGCCCGGGGGGACCGGGCTAACCCCGGAGAAGGGAAAGCGAGTTCACGATGCCAGTTGGCGTCCTACTTGCCGATGATCACACGATCGTTCGTCAAGCGGTCAGGCTCCTCTTGGAGCGTGAAGGCTTCCAAGTCGTGGGAGAGGCCGGGGACGGCCACCAGGCCGTGCGTCTGGCGAGGCAACTCCAGCCGGACGTGGCCGTGCTCGACCTCGTGATGCCGCTGCTCAATGGAGTCGACGCTGCTCGTGAGATCCAGCAGGCGTCACCACGCACGCGCACGATCCTGCTAACCGGTCGCACGGATGACGATAGCGTGCTGAAGGCCCTCCACGCCGGGATCAAAGGTTGTGTCCTCAAGTCTCACGACGGTCCAACCCTAGGCCACGCCATCCGAGAGGTGGCACGTGGACATCTCTATCTGGACCCGAGTGTCTCGAGCACCGTGGTTGGGGCCTATCTCTCGGCGACCGGACCCACCAAGGATCCGCTCACGCCTCGAGAAAGGCAGGTCTTGCAGCTCATCGCGGAGGGCAAGAAGACGCGCGAGGTGGCGGAGCTCCTTTGCGTGAGCATCAAGACCGCTGAGTCCCACCGGGCCCGGATCATGAGTAAGCTGCAGATTCGCGAAACGGCCGGGCTCGTTCGCTATGCGATCCGCCGTGGCCTCGCGGAGCTGTGAGGCATGGCCTCCAAAGAACCGAGGATCACACGTACAAGCGGGTTGGGTGAGGTTAGAGAAGCTCTGAGCGTCGTCGAGGCCGAGATCGTGGGCGCCTTGCGCCAGCTCAAGAGGCTGGAGAGAGAGCGCGAGTCCGCCAGTTCTCCTGAGGAGCAGGCGGCGATCGTGCATTTAGGCGAGGCCCTCCACGAGATTCAGCAGGCCCGTGCGCATTGTCGGTTGGAGGAGGAAATCCGGGAGACCGCGCCTCTCCTCCGCCGCTTGTCGGTGCCCAGCATCGAGGCGAGCTGAGACGGGCGGCGCGCCAAGTCGGCGCAGCCCGCGGCGCCAAGGCCTCTCAGGCCGGGAATTTCAGGGTTTCCCCGAGACCGATTTCGCGTCCCTCCCGATTGCCCAGGTTGCGAACCGGGACTAGCTTTAGGGCTTAGTAGGCCCGGTCGTGCGGCCGTCGGGCCGTGGCCAAGGCAGCAGATGAATCCTATGACGCTTCAGACGATTCAAACCGCGGGGCCCGCGGTTCGTACGGTTGGATGTCCTCGCCGCAGGCAGGCTCACCGCATCCGGCTCTCTTGCCTCGGGAGGCGCGTCCTGCCCGGGGTCTAGGGAAACGGCACGCGGGGCGTCACGCGGATTGGAAGCGAGAGGCCGCGGGGCAGGCCGGGAGCGATCGAACCGGAACGGCAAGCGTGCGGTCTAGGCCCCGAACGGGAGGTTGGCGTATGGCGACCAGGTGGCAATGGATTTTGGGGGTAGGGGCCAGGGAGATCCGGATGTCCCCAGGGCTTGCACCAGGGGCGAAGGGACTTAGGAGCTAGGAAACGAAAGGTCGACATGGCGACAACCGTCCTCATCGTGGATGACAAAGCCGACTTCCGGGAGCTGGTCAGGAGAGTCCTGGGAGGGGCGGTGGAGGTTCTGGGCGAGGCGACGGACGGAGAGGAAGCGGTGCAGCAGGCGGCAAGGCTGGCGCCGGATGTCGTGCTCATGGATCTCGACATCTCGGGACTCGACGCGATCGGGGCCGCCCGGAGGATAAAGGCGGACCGCCCGGCAACAAAGATGATCCTGCTCACGGCCCACGACGAGGAGGCCTATCTGGCCTTCACGGGCAAGACCGGGGCCGACGCGTTGCTCCGCAAGCAGGATGTCAAGACCCAGCTCGTGGCCAGGATCCGCGCCATTACCGGTCAGGGGGCAAGGCCACAGTGGGACGGCCAGGAGAGGCGGGGCAAGGGACTGGGTACGCCCTCTGCCTGGAACGGGTGGGATCGGCGGAGGAAAGCGTGGCCAAAGAAGCTTGGCGGCGGCTCTCCTTCCGATGCGGAAGGACCCTGAGGACCCGCTGAGGTGAGGCCGGGGGGAAAAGCCTATGCGCGCCATGTGCGGGATCGGGCAGGTGGGTGGGGGCGACGAGGGACCGCTTCTCGGGCGCGGCTCGCTCCGGCCGCTGGCCAGGACGAAGAGATCCCAGACCGAGTCGACGATGTCACTCGTCTCCCGAGGCGGTCCGAGCTTCTACTCCCAGTCGTCGTCGCCATGACTTCAAATCGTGGTCGATCGCCCTGCCGCGCTGCGGCGCTGCGACATAGATCAGCCCAGAAGCCTAGCGACGAGCGTGACGGAAGAGTAGCCGCCCGCAAGCGCCCCGCGCAGGCTTCCCTCCCGCGGTTGACGTCGTGGTCGAGTCGGTTTCATTGCCCGCCGCAAAATGGGGCGAGCAGAAACTAGGAGGGGCGGGGCCTTCGGAATCCTGGGGGTGCGGTCTTGACGGGCCAGCCTGCCATGGCGTTCGCAGCGGTCAAGGGCTAGAGCACGGTGGGGAGGAGAGAGCCGGGAGGGCCTGCCGTCTTCGGCGGTCCTCCAGGCGGCAACATGAAGACCCTCGTCTTCGAGACCGACGACCTGAACCGGCGGCGGCTTGAGGCCGGGATCCGCGCCCGTGGCCACAGCGTCACTTCCTACCTCGACGCGGACGCCGCCTGGGAGGCCTACGCGGCCGAAGGCCATCCCCTGCTGATCATAGACGGCGTTGAGCCCCACGGGCTTACCCTCTGCCGCCGCATTCGCGCTTCGCCAAACGGCGGGCGCAGCGTGATCCTGGCCTGCGGTCTCAGCCGCCGGCCGGCAGAGCTTGAGGGGGCTTTATTGGCAGGAGCGGACGACCTCCTTCCCAAGCCCGCCGACGCGGGAACACTGGACGCCCGGCTCGCCGTCGCCGAAGCGAGAGTCCGTCACCTCAAGGCACACGCGGGGACGGAGCACGCGCTCCGACGGCTACAGAAAGCCTTGGAGGCCCTGCCCCTGGGAGTGACGATCTCCGATACTCGGGGCACCATCCTCTACTTGAATCCGTCTGAGGCGGAGATGCACGGCTACCGGGTGGAGGAGCTGCTGGGCGAGAACCTGCGCATCCTGTCCCCGCCGGAGGCTTGGAAGGCGATGACTCCCGCGGAGCTAGGGCAGGTAAGGAAGTGGAAGCGCGAGCACTTCCGCCGACGTAAGGACGGGAGCCTCTTTCTCGTGGAGCTCCTGTCCGATGTGGTAACGGACGCGGGCGGGAATCCCGTGGGGATGGTGACCCTTTGCGAGGACATCACCGAACGCCGGCGCGCTGAGCAGGCCCTGCGCGAGAGCGAAGAGCGCTATATCTTGGCCGTACGGGGTGCCAACGACGGGCTCTGGGACTGGAACCTCAAGACCGACGAAGTGGACCTCTCTCCGCGCTGGAAGGAGATGCTCGGCTACGAGGAAGAGGAGATCGGGAGGTCGGCGCTGGAGTGGGTGAGCCGGATCCATCCCGACGACGTGGAGCGCGTGAAGGCCAAGATGGCTGCCCACCTCAGCCAGCGCACGCCTCGTTTCGAGGACGAGCACCGGATGCGCGGGAAGGACGGCAGCTATCGGTGGGTGCTCGTTCGTGGCTACGCCGTGCGCGACGCCGAGGGACGTCCCTACCGCATGACCGGCGCGCAAACCGATGTAACCGACCGGCGGACCTACGACCCCCTGACCGGGTTGCCCAATCGGGCACTCTTCATGGAGCGGCTCTCCCAAGCCGTGGCCCGATCCCGGCGTGGGAGCGCCGCCCTCTTCGCCGTGCTCTTCATCGACCTCGATCGCTTCAAAGCGGTGAACGACACCCTAGGCCACTTGGCGGGGGACCAGCTCCTGGTTGCGGTGGGCCGTCGACTCGAGGCCTGTCTTCGGCCGGGGGATGCGGTGGGCCGGTTCGGGGGAGACGAGTTCGCAATTCTGGTCGAGCCGATCAAAGACGTCAGCGATGCCACCCGGGTGGCCGAGCGCGTGCTGAGGGAGTTGGCCCGGCCCCACACTATCGAGGGGCGGGAGGTCGTCAGCTCAGCAAGCGTGGGCATCGCCTTGTCCGTCACCGGGTACGAGGGTGCGGACGACATCCTGCGGGATGCCGACGCCGCCATGTCCCGGGCCAAAGCGCTCGGCCGCGGCCGCTTCGAGCTGTTCGATGAGACGATGCGGGAACGCGCGATTGGGTTGCTGCAGCTCGAAGGGGATCTGCGTCGGGCAATCGAGCGCGGCGAGCTCCGGGTGGACTACCAGCCCATCGTGTCCCTGGCCAGCAAGCGCCTGGACGGCTTCGAGGCCCTCCTTCGCTGGCAGCATCCGGAACGGGGCCTCTTGCTGCCGGCAGACTTCCTCCCCTTGGCGGAGACGACGGGGCTAATCGTCCCCATCGGAATCTGGGTCCTGCGTGAGGCCTGCGCTCGCGCCCAGAGTTGGGGTTCGGAGATTCCGCTGACCGTGAACGTCAACGTCTCTGCGCGTCAGCTCGCGAACCCGGAGTTCGTGCGGGTGGTCCGCGGGATCCTGGCGGAGACGGGACTGTCACCCACGTGCCTGAGACTCGAGATCTCGGAGGAGGTCTTCTTGGACGGAGTCTCCACGGTTCTCGGGGACCTTCACCTCTTGGGCGTACGCCTCGGCCTCGACGACTTTGGCACCGGGCGGTCCACCCTGGCCTCCTTGCGCCACTCTCCGGTGGACACCCTCAAGCTCGACCGCTCCTTCGTGACGCAGCTGGGAGCCGACGAAGAGGGTGGGGCTCTCGTCCGCGGGATCCTGGGCCTCGCCCATGGCCTTGGGCTCAGCGTGGTGGCGGAGGGAGTCGAGAACGGCGCGCAGGCGGCCCGCCTAACCGCACTCGACTGCGAGGCCGGCCAGGGCCACTACTTCTCGCGGCCGGTGGACGCCGAAGCGGCGGGGGGGATGGTGGCCGCGATTCCCCGGCTCCGCGTGGCCCCCGGGGAGCCCCCCTCCAGACCGGTAGATGGGGCCGCCCCGGGCAGCCCGCGGTAGGGAGGACGGGGAGCCTTGCGGAGGCCCGCACGCGAAGCTGCGGCCTGAGTTCCAGTTGACCGAAAAGGAGGATTCCGAGGCCCACTTCGATGCTGGCTTTGGCGGAAGAGCCGTAGACGGCAAGGGAGCGTTGTCGGCGGCGTCCCTCTTCACGGCTCAGGCCGACTAGGACTTGCGCGTTGCTCCGGGGAGGGGGTGTCGGGGACGGCATATCCCGAGTGCCCGCCGAGAGCTTGGGTGGGTAGGCCACGGTTAACGTTCGGGGGGGGCCTGGCGGGACGGGGCTTCACCCGCGCGCCTGCCGGGGCCGGGGCGGAGACTCAGGGCGGAAAGGGCGAATGAAGCAAAGGGTGATCAGACGTCCGCCTCCAGAGCGTCGGAGGACCCGAGCCGAGCAGGTAGCGCAGAAGCCGCCCCACCGGCGGATATTCGTCGGCATTCACCGACCCCTGGTACGCGCCCTCGAGCTGCTCAGCCCGGAGTCCGAGCGGGTGGGGTCGAGCTGGCGCCGGTTCCTGCGCCTCCTTGCCCCCGGCCGCAAGGAGTTCGAGGCTCTCGAGGCCATCGCGGAGCTGGACACCAAGGCGCGCTATCGGGAGCTCAAGTCGGCGAAGTACGAGCCCTTCATTGAGGCCGTGCGTCGACGCGGCCAAGCTCTCGCCGTCCAGGGGGTGCCCGAGGATCAGGCGGTGGCCGCCCTCGCTCTCTACCTCGAAAGCGCCTTGTCCCATCTTCTCGAGCGGACCCAGGACAAGGCGCTGCCCCTTTCCCTGGTCCGTCTCACATCTGCCATCCAGCGTTTCGTGCTCGCGGGCTACGCGCACGGGCGGGTGACGGGTTGGCAGCGGGCCGACGACCAGGAACGGCTTCGGCTGTCTCGTGACCTTCACGACGAGGTTGGGGCCGACCTGGTGGTGCTTAAGCTCTACATCGAGATGATCGCCCTTGAGTTGAAGAAGGGGAGTGTCGAGCGGATCGGCCCGAAGCTCGAGGAAGCTCTCGCCCTCATTGCCCACGCCTTGGAGTCCGTGCGGAGACTCACCCTCGACTTGGGCCCCGCCGTGCTCGAACAGATCGGCTTTCTGCCTGCGATCAAGCTATACTGCCGGCAACTCGGGGCTCGGACAGGAATCAGCGTGCAGGTGAGAGACGCCGGCCTGCCGAAGTGGATGCCGTCGAGCCATGAAACCGCCCTCTACCGCGTCCTCCAGGGAGCCCTCTCCAATGTGGTCAAGCACGCGCGCGCCCGAGACGTCAAGGTCAGCATCGGGGGGATGGGGCAAACGGTGGTCGTGATGATCATCGAGGACAACGGCGTGGGTTTCAGCGCGAGTCGCAACCCTCCCCAGGGGGCATTTGGCCTGGCGGCGATGCGCGACCGGATCGAGAGCTTGGGCGGCCGGCTCCACGTAGAGTCCCGGCCCGCGCGACGCACAGGGACCCGGATCGAGATCGACCTTCCCCTGAAAGCGGCTCCGTAGGATGAACGAGACGATCCGGGTGCTCATCTGCGAAGACCACGCCCTCTTCCGCGAGGGGTTGAGGGCAATCCTCCGCGACCACACTCATATTGAGATCGTGGGCGATGCGACCACCGGCCGGGAAGCGGTCGAAAAGACGAAACGTCTGCGCCCGGACGTGGTCCTCATGGACCTGGAGATGCCCGAGATGAGCGGCTTGGAGGCCACTCGTCGCATTCGGCAAGCAGACGCCCGCGTCAAGGTGCTCGTGCTTACGCTCTACGACGACGAGGAGGTGGTCGCTCGGTGCCTGGACGCGGGAGCCGCGGGCTACGTTTTGAAGGATGGCCCCTCAGAGCAGCTCCTTCTGGCCATGGAGGCCGTCCACAAAGGACAGCGCTACCTGAGTCCGGCTGTGCTCACGAAGGTCGTCGACTATTCAAGAAAGAAGGGGAGGACCCGGACCCGCTATGACGTCCTGACCCCTCGCGAGCGGGAGGTCTTGAAGCTGCTAGCCGACGGCCATCCCACGAAGGAGATCGCGGCCCGGCTCGATCTGAGCGTGAAGACGGCGGACGTCCACAAGACCAACCTGATGCGCAAACTTGACATCCACGACCGGGCCGGGCTCGTGAAATATGCAATCCAGAGGAAGCTGATCCGCGTGCCCATCTTTGACGAGGGAGCGTGAGGGCCGGATCGTGACACCGGTCAGCATGCGTGCGTCTCGCCGTGCCTGCAAGGCGTGGGGTCCCGCCGGGCTTGTTTCTTGGGGAGTGCGGCACACCGGCAGCTTCTGGGGGTTTGGTTTGCCCAGGTGGAGCTTGGGCTGAGGGAACGGCTCCCACGCCGCTCGTCCCCCGGCCTTCTCAACTCATCGCGTAGAGGGCCAGGCCCCCTCGGGGCGCTCCATACCCTTTTCAGTCTTTGCTAAGCAATTGAAACGCCGAGGCATAGCGGACTCTCCAGTCGGGTCTACTCTTGTCGAGAGGCTCCAAGCCCCAGTATTTCCAAGGCCAGCTGACTCTTAGGGATTGATCGCCATCGTGGATCTCTTCCATCAAATCGTCGACCGGCTTCCAGCCCAGATCCTTTGCAACCTTCGTTCGCACGTCAAGGTCGACTCCCGAGACGAAGAGGTATCCACCCGGGTCCACCAAGCGGGCGAGGTTACGAAGGCATCGTTCTGCGGCCATGGGCTCCATGTGGCAAAGAAACCGGTTGGCCACCACGAGATCCTGCTGGCCCAGAGTATCGACAATCCCGGGATCGAAGGCATCCCCAACATGCCACGCGATCCCTTCTTTGATCCAAGGCTTGACTCTCAATTGGTGCCCATCTCTGTCAAACACCTTCTCCACCTCATCTTCGGTCATGCGGTCAAGAATCGCCTCGTGCACCAATTTAGAAACGCCGAAGGAATAGACTCCTTCTCGGGCCGCCTCCACGACGTCTCTTGAAATATCCATTGCCTGCATGACCACTTTCATCGAGGGCTGGGACGAACGGACCGCCGACATGATCGAGTAGACCTCGGCCCCATTGCTGCAGGCCACCACGGCCATTCTCAGGGAGGAATGCCCGCCGTGGGGACGCGCGAGACGGCAGATCAATTCCAGCTCGGGGCGGTTCCTGAAGAAGAAGGTCCCGTGATACTGCGTTCGATTACCCTGTAGACGAACCAAGGTGTTCATCAGGCGACCATAGGCCTGTGCCGGACCAAGGGTTGTCAAGGATTGCGGGAGACGCCCCCAAGACCATTCACCAAAACGCAGATAGGCGCCGGTCGGGGATTTTCCAAGGACCTTCAGTCTGGTCATTCTTTCCAACGAGTGTTGGATCATTTGGCTCCTTTCGGGCGCGGGGGGCCGCCGGACGACCGGGGCCGTCCTAACCCTGCTGTCAGAGACGGTCTGCGACCCGGCCTTGGGCAATGTGGGGCTCCTTCGAAAGGCCCCTCCCTGGGCACCGAGAAGCGCCCTCCCAGAAAGGGAAGAGGGCCCTGGGGGCACGCCCGGCCGGAGGGAGGGGCCGGGAGGGCAACGTTCGTCGGGAGCGGCTCGAATCGCACTCGAGAAGCCCTCCGTCTTAGGCATTACCGACGCTCGCAGAGCCGTCTAAGACATCGTGGAAGATATGCCTGTACTGCTCATCCAGCGCACCCCGATTCTCCTCTGCCTTCCTCTTGACCGAAGACTTGAAGGCCTCGGCATTGGCCGCGAGGGCGCCGAATCGTTGTCTTAGTCTTGGGACCTCGAGCTCGGCGACGTCCTCGCAGTAATCCGCCAATCCCATCCCTGCCATCAACGAGCGGACCTTCTCGTGGTAGGAAAGGGCAAGAACGGGCTTGTTGAGCATGAGGGCCAGAAGAATGTTGTGAAAGCGGGTAGCGACAACCATGTCGGTCTGCGCGAGCTGCGTCCAGAGCTCCTCGGGGGAGTCTACCGAAGCGTTGACGATGGTACCGGGTTCAGCTAGGAGACCTTTCTCCTGCAGGATTCTGAAGGCATCATCCCGGGCACGCCGGTCGTAGGCCAAATCGCCAATCAGAAGGCGCACCGCGTACCCATTGCTTAGCAACCAGGCCGCAAATTCGGCCAGCGTCTGGATGTAGTGTCGATAGATGTTGATTCCCTGCTCAGGGCTGCAGTCCTGGCCGTAGTAGTCCATGAGGCCCAGACCGATGAGGGGACGGTTGCCGTTCTGGTGCGGCAAGGTGGGAATCTCGGACCTTGGGAAGCTGAAGACCAAGTCGGGATAGACGAAGTCGTTGGAGGTATTGAAGCCGATGCTGTGAAGATACTGCTGCGAGAAACGGTCGCGGTAAGACCGATAGTCTGCCAGTGAAATCGCGGCCCTTACGATCCAGCGGCTCAGGGGGCGCTCCAGAGGGCCGCCTCCCACGCTGACAAAAAGCACTTTGGCGCCGCGCATTTTCGCGACGAGTGACCACTTGAGGATTTCGTAGTGCAGGTCAAGAGGGAGTATGCCGAACCCGCCTAGCATTCCGGTTCCCGTCATGATGAGCATGTTGGTGCCCTTGAGGAGGCGGAAGGCCTTGATCCATTCAAGGAACTCGAGTGGTATGCGAATCAGGACTCGCCTGAAGAATCGGATGAGCGGATTGCTGCGACGCGTCGAGGCCTTGGCGGTGAAGACAGGATCATAGCGATATGACATCAGAAACGCGGGGATGCCGTATCGCCGCGACGTGTCTCGTGGCTCTGGACAAACACAGTTGAGGCGTGCATCCGGCAGGTAGCGGCGGGTGTTCTGAATGATCGCCTTCAGGGTGCATTCATTGCCGAGGTTCTGCGTTCCGAAATTGCCGAAGAACGTGATCGTTGGTGGTGGCCTCAGGTTTCGGCGCCCGGGGCCCTGCGCGGAGGGCGCGGGGAGATGGGTGAGCATCCTCCGGGGCCCCATGCTCACTGCCCCCCGTGGCCGGCGGGGGCGGCAACCGGCGTCCGGTGCCGGATAAGCGTCCGGAGAAGGTCTAGGTCGCGCCCGTCGACGAGTCCGAGGGCTACAGAGGCGGCCGTGAAGACGAGCACGCAGAGCGGCACCCCCACAAAGGGCAAGATGGGTGGGAGCATTTGGAAGAGCAGCACCGTCGCCGCCGCGGCTCCGAGGGCGCGCCCCGCGTTAAGCGCCGTCGAGAGCTCAAGGGTTCCGCCGCGCAGGACGATCATGGCTCCGGCAAAGACCACGAACTCGCTAAGGGCAAAGGCGACCACGACCCCGATTCCGCCGTTGCCGAAGCGCTGCTGAAACAGCGGGATCAGCAGAAAATCCAGCGCGGTTCCTACGACCACGCTCGCGACCTTCGCGACGGCCAAGCCGGCTGCGCTCCCGGATGCGTAGACGATGTTTCCGAGCAGGATGTCGATGAAGAGGAGAAAGAGCCCGGGGGCGAAGACCTTGAGAATCATGGCCGCCGGCTCGAATCCGCGGGAGCCGTAAATGAAATCGATGGCGGTTCCCGCGAAGAGGTAGGTGCCGGTCCCAGCCAGGGCGCCGAGCCATAAGAGGGGCCGGAAAGCCGACCTTACCTCCTGCCTGAGCGCCGTTGGGTCCACCGACGCCCGGGCGATGCGGGGGTACGCGGCCGCGCCCAGGATCAAGGCCGGGGCCATGAGCACTCCGAGGATGTTCTTGGCCGCTCCGTACCAGCCGACGGCGGCGACGGGGGCAATTTTGGAGAGAATGATCGCGTCCAAGTAGGGCTGCACGGAGACCGCCGCCGCCATAGCCAGGAGGGGGGGGCCAGCCCCCAGCAGCTCGCGGGCCGTTTCGACAGAGACCCGGAGGGGCAGTGTCCTCATCCGCCCGTAGAGCTTGCCCGCTACCGCGAGTCCCGCTACCCCGGCCACAGCCTGGGCAAGGATCACCCCCGGGATGCCCTGGGCCAGGGCGAGGGCAAGCAGCGTGGCGCAGAGAGCGACGGCCTTGTTGGCGATGGAGACGGTGGCGTCTCGACCCATCTTGTCGCGCGCCCGGAATACCATGCCGTAGCCCTGAGCGAGGAACAACGGCAGGCCGGCGAGGATCAGGAAGACCGCGAGCCACGTCGTGCGCGCGCCGTATCCCAGGGCCCACGCGATGAGTCCCGCCGGGGTGGTGACGATAAGGGTAAAGACGACGCGGAGGACAAGCGCTGTCCCGAGCAGGTCACCTGACCGCAGCGGCTCTCGCGCCACCTGCCGGATGACGAAGTAGGGCTGGCCCCACTCCGCAAACACGTACGCAAACGCGGACATGGTCGTGATGAGGTAATAAATGCCAAAGTCTCCCGGGCCCAATGACCGCCCGAGCGCGGCGCTCAGGACGATCGCGAGCGCGGTCGTGGTCGCCTGCCCGACGACGAGGTAGAAAGCATTCCGGGCGATACCGGTGCTGGACGGGTCCCCCGTTGCCACAGTCTGCCGCTCCTCTTCGTTCATCGATCGCCGATATTCGACAAGCCGACTGGAGGGCGGCGAATCCACTCGGACGCCCGGAGGGTACCCGGACTGAACGGCGGTTGCCTCAGCTGGAGGCGTCGAACAGAGGGCAGGTTTCATCAGAATGCCTTGCAAGGCCCGGGAAACTAGGGGTCAGGGAGACGGACTCTCCTGGGTGATGGGCCGGTCGTCCCCGGCCGCGAACTGCGTGTCGTTCGACGCCGAGGCGCCGAGGCTGGCGACGTTCCCAGCGTCATACCTCTCAATCAGCTGTGGAGGAAAGTGCCGGAGATCGGTGCACCGGAGGTAGTCCCCCATGGTCGTGCCCGTACACGCCGAGTCGACGTTGGTGGCACCCGTTTCCTTCGTTGCATCGTCTAGGTGGACCGTCCTGAAGTCGATGCTGAAGCGCGTGCGGCCCGACATGTTTGGCACGGTGGAGTGGAGGTGTCCAGCCGAGAAGACAACGATGCCGCCAGGCGGGCAGATGGGACGCAGCTGAGGATCGGGTTGCAGAGGCTCGTCCGGCAGGGGCCAATTGCGCGTGTCCGCCTTGACGTGCCGAGCGGCGCTCCACCTGCTCTCTCGATTCCATTCGGCATAGTTGTAGCCCGCGGATCCGTTGCGCACGGGGCGATTCCAGTAATGAACGTGGAAAGCCATCGCGTTTGCGGGCTCGATTTCGTAAATCGGGATCCACCAGTTGATCTGGCACATCGGGGCCGAGTGCCAAGTGTCGCGGTGGGGTGCGAAGGCGTAGGCAATGCCAGCCGTCAGGTATCCCCCGTGGGTCGAGGTCCGCAGCCGGGGCACGTCGAAATAGGTCTTTTCGGGATCGCAGCCAAGCTCGTCGAGTATCCGGGGGAGGAGCTCCTTGCACCTCGGGTGGTGAATGAACTTGGGCTTGAGAGCAGCCAGGATCGCGACGTACTGCTCGACAGGGAGGCTGAACTGCGCAAATTGGGGGTCGAGCGCTCCGAAGGCCTCGGCCGCCAGTTCCCGCGCGAGGCGACAGAGTTCGAGCGAGCTCCAGGTCGGAGAATAAACGAACAACTGCCCACCGTAGAGAGACCGGCGGCGGGCTTCGTCAGACATCTTCGCATCGAAGAAGACCGTGTTCATAACGTTGCCTTCCTAGCTCGCTATTTCAAAGCGCGTGGGCACTGGGAGAAGCGGCGTTCATACAAGCGACTGCGGCAGAGCGCGCCACTGGCGCGACCGGATCCCTCGGCGAATCCGGGCCCGCCGGACCTGGGTGGGCGGCAGTCCCGCGCCTCTGTGCCGTAGCGCCCCCGCCCTCCAGTTGCTCCGCAATCCGGGCGGTTACGTAGTCCGCAAAGGGGAGGGCGCAGGTGAATCCCGGCGATACGGCGTTGAGCACGTGCATGGAGCGATCGTCACCTTCTATTACGAAATCCATCTCCAGCCGCCTCGTCTTCACGTTGAGGAGCTGGGCGCGGATACCGGCCCGGCCCCAGGTCCGGAAGCGGCCCTCGGACACGCCGTCGACCAGTCGGGAGGCGAGGCTCACCAGACGCATCCTCGAGTATTTCCACATTTCCTCGGCGGCCAGACGGTGGAATCCCCAGTCCGAAGAGAGAAGCAAACCGAGCTGGCGGCGCACTATGTCGCCGCACTCGCCAAGCCGAAAGTTCTTTGTGCCCTGATATTGCTCCCTCCACAGCGCGGGGATGGCGGTCGGCCCGATCTTAGTCCGGCCCTCGGCGGTCACCGTGAAATGCACGCCCAGAAACGGATTCCTCAGATCCGGAACGGGGTACACATTGGTGCGCAATGACCAGTCAGGATTGTCGGCGTAGAGATAGAGGCCCTTAAAGGGCAGCATGCCGTAGGACTCGCCCATCCCGAATGCGCGGGCGACCACGTCAGCATACAACCCGGCTGCGTTGACCACATAGCCCGCCTCGTAGATACCCGTGGAGGTGTGAAGGAGACGCTGGCATTTTCGGAGAAAGCGGGTGCCACAGCGCACGTCCACTCCCTCGACCTGTGCGTCTTTGGCGAGGGCGGTGACCACTTCAGCAGGATGGACCACAGCTGTGGTTGGAGACCAGAGCGCGCGCTCGTAGGTGTTCACTCTTGGCTCGATGCGTTTCGCCTCCCGGGCCGAGATATCGTGCAACTCGATGCCGTTCGCACGCCCCCGCTTCAGCAATTCGTTCATGGCCGGCTGGTCGTTGGCGTCACGGGCGACGACCAGCTTGCCACAGCGGTTGAGTTTCAGATTCTTGTCTCGGCAATAGCCAGCCAGCAGCTGGTTGCCCTGCCGCGTGAAGCGGGCTTTGAGGCTGTCGGGCGTGTAGTAGAACCCGGCGTGCAGTACTCCGCTGTTGCGTCCGCTGGCGTGAGTCCCCACAACCGATTCCTTCTCCAACAAAACCACACGTTGATCACGGAACCGCCGTTTAAGACTCCGCGCGATGCTCAAGCCCACCACGCCCCCGCCAATGACGAGGAAGTCGGTGCAGGTCGTGACAGCAGATGTGTGCTTTCCGGGATGACTCAATGGTCGAGACCTTCCATCTGAACCTTCAGGCCCTTGGTTACAAGCCATTCGTCCTTGACGGCGGGGACTGGCAACCGGCAAGGCTGGTCACGTCTTCGCGCGCGTCGCTGGCCCACCGGACGACCTCCCAAGCGGCGAGAGACTTCTCGCCCGTTGTAAGTTAACAACCCGGGTGGGGCGGTGGCCATTGGGGGACGACGGAAAGTACCGTCGGGAATTCCCCGAAACTTGCGTCCGGGAAGAGAGGGTGCCGACCGCACTCCCGCCGGGCCCGATCGAAACGTCCGGTTGGTCTGGTGTCGCCGCCTCGCTAGATGTAGCACGCCGGTACCCAAGAGTGGCAACGGTGACGTCTTTCAGCGCTTGTCGCGCGCATTGGTATTCCATGGAGGCCAATACATGCGGCGCCTGTCTGGATGGCACGGCGTTTGCTCAGCCCTTTGGGGTGCGGGACTTTGTCACCACGAGGGCGTGGGCTGGGCGGGCGGATCGAGAGCCAAGTGCCCGGGCTGCCAAGCCGACTGGCCGAGCCGGCGCGCGTTTCGTCGCCGGGAGTGGCGGGAGTGTGCTCCTCCTGTCGATGCGCCGGCTCTCCGACCTTGTCGGCTTCTGCCTGCAATACGAGTTCGAGGATGTTGTCGCCGAGGTCACGGGAGCCGACCGGGTTGATGTCGGCGACCGCCGGGCACTAGAGCTCTCTAGGCGGGTATATAAGCTCGCGCGATTCGCAACGGGATCCCGGCGCTTCGCCCGCGCGTGCGCGCCCCGGCCCGCAACCGTGAGGCTTGAGCGGGACTACGACCTCTTCTTTCCTGTCTTCAACCACGCTCACGAGCTGTTCGCACTGGCCACCATCCCCGACTGGCGCCGACGCTGCCGCGTGGCCGCCTGCTTCATCAACGAGCTTTGGCCGCATCTCCTGCCCGGCTACTTGCTAGAGCTGCTCGCGGAATTCGATCACGTCTTCGTAGGGGCCCATCACGTTGTCAGCGAAGTCGCCCGGATCGTGGGACGCCCCTGCAGCTACCTCCCGGCGGCGGCCGACGTACTCCGGTTCTCGCCCTTCCCCGAGGCGACCCCGCGGGTCATCGACGTGTGCAACATCGGGCGGCGATCATCGGTCACGCATGGAGCGCTCCTGAGCCTCGCCCGCGACCGTCGGATCTTCTACTACTACGACACCGTGGCCGCGAGCGGCGACGGCGAGAAGCAGCGCACGTTCCACGTCGATGATGCTGGCGAGCACCGTGTCCTTCTCGCCAGTCTCCTTCAACGAAGTCGGTATTTCATCGCCAACCGGGGCCGCGTGAACGAACCTGAGCTGATGATGGGGGGAGACGAGGTCCCCGGGCGATTTTATGAGGGGGCGGCCGCAGGAGCGGTCATGCTCGGGGAGCCGCCGCGCACCGAGGAGTTCGAGAGGCAGTTCGGTTGGCCCGGCGCCCTGATCCCGCTGCCCTTCGACTCGCCTGATGTGGGCCGCGTCTTGGTCGAGCTCGACGGGGATCCGCAGCGACTAGAGAGGATTCGGCGAGACAACGCCCGCAATGCCGCGCTGCGGCACGACTGGGTTTATCGCCTCCGTACTGTGTTCGAGACCGTGGGTATCCCACCGACGGGGGCCATGCTCGCCCGCGAGAGACGACTGCAGGCGGTCGCCACCCTGGCCCTGGCGGTGCCGGCTGATGAGGATCGGGTCCGCGGGGCGTCGCCGTAACGCTTTCGACCCGGGCGAGTTCTTGGCTGCAAGTGAAACTGGCCCAGGAGCTTGGGGGGCGGCCGTCTGGTGCAGCCCCGCCTGCCGGTGGTGGGTTTCAGGGATTCCCGGATCCCGGTTTCAGCGACCCCCCGCTTGAGGCGCTCCGCCCGCGCTCGTAACTTGGCTCTGTACAGATGAGCATCATTACCGCGCACCAGACCGACCGGCTTGGCCCGCGAACCACGGGCGATAGCATCACATGTCACAGGCAGGAGGCTGCTCCCATGAACGTCGGTGAGCCTAAAAAGGGGCTACGCCAGTACCGCAGGATGGGACCGCTACTCGGCGTTGTCCTCGTCGTCCCCCTTATCGGGGTCATGGCGATGGCCGCCGGGCCTATCGCGTCCTCCAGCTTTGTCGGCGTGGAGGATCCGCTCTCCGAGGGGGGTACATGGGTGGCGCTCACGTCCCTCTCGCCCAACGGCGGTCAGTTCCAGAAGGTCAACGGAGCCTTCCCCGACCGCTTCGGGCCCGATCACGCAGGTGCCCGCACCACCGCGGCCGTCCCCGCCGACCATTATTCGGAAATCGTCGTCGGGCATGTCGGAAATGTCATCAACTACATTAACAACGTGGGGCCGATGGTTCGCGTCCAGACGTCCGGGTCGGCGATGGACAGCCACTATCTGTGGTGGGCAAGCGGAACGAACGGGCTCAACTACCTGTATCGCGTTGACGCCAATGGAACGAGCTACACCGCGTCTCCGATCCTCTCATCTTCGCCCGTCGTCGATGGAGACAGGCTTCGACTCATAGCGCGCGGCCCCGTGATATATGGCCTCAAGAACGGGGTGCGCGACTTCATCTACAACTCCGGGCCGAGCACCCCGCGATATTCCACCGGCACGGCCGGGATGCTGGCGTATACGGCCGGCCCGTCCCTGACGGACGCGACGATCGCATCGTGGTCCTGCAGTAGCGCCCCCGTCTCCTCCGGGACGTGGGCCTCCTCGAACTTCATGGGGGCGGAGGATCCCCTGGACGAGGGAGACCGCTGGTATCCACTGCCAAGCTACTCGGGGTTCAGAAAGGCGGGCGGTCTTGCCATCGGCAAGGACTCGGGTCACAACGCCTCGGGCGTGTGGAGCATCGCGCCGCTCGCTCAGCAGTATTCAGAGGTCACGTTGGGCACAGTAGCGCAAGGCGGTGGCGGGCCCATAGTGCGGGTCGACCGCACGAACCCTGGACAAACAGGATGGCTGCTGTTCCTCGCCGCGGATAACCCGAGCCTCTCGGGTATCTACAAGATGAGCCCAGACGGGAGCTTCACCGCGGCCCTGCTCTTCACTCCCCTCATCGTCTCCGGAGACAAGTGGCGGCTGACCGCCAATGGCAACACCCTCGAAGTCTTCCAGAATGGCGTGTCCCAGTTCGCATACACGACCGACGGTTCCTATCCCGCGGGCGACGTTGGGATCGAGGCCTATACCCAGTCGTTCACTTTCGCGGGCTGGGAAGGCGGGACCGCGGCGCCGGACACCCAGCCACCCACGGCGCCGGGCGCCTTGACGGCGGCCGCGGCCAGCAGCAGTCAGATCAACCTCCTCTGGACGGCGGCCACGGACGACGTGGCGGTGACGGGCTACCTCGTGGAGCGCTGTCAGGGTGTCGCCTGTACTGCCTTTGCGCAGATCGGGACCGCGACGGGCACGATGTATACCGACGGGGGGCTGGCCGCGAACACGAGTTACAGCTACCGCGTGCGGGCGACAGACGCCGCTGGGAACCTCGGGCCTTACTCCAATGTGGCGAGCGCCACGACGCTGCTCTTCTAGGGCTGACGGGGTGGGACCCTAGGCGACCGGTGCGGTGAGCGACGGGGATCGACGCCGCCTGGCGCCGCTGCAACTCTTGGCGTTCAAGGGCGGGATGGTGTTACCGACCCTCGCTGAGCCATCTCCGGCGGTCTGGGCTGGAGCCCCGAGGCCCCCAACGAATCCGTTTCCCGGACGGCGGCACACCTCCCAGGCCCTACGGCCTGCCTGATCCCTGTTTCAGGGATTCCCCGATCGCGGTTTCGGCGACCCTCCGCTTGAAGCTCTCCCTCGCTCCTCCTAACTTCGGAGAGACGGGCAGCGTACGCAGGGGGCTGGAGCGAGATGCGAATCCGGATTCCACTTGAGGGGAACATGACCATCGAGGACAAGGACCTTTCGACCTCGAGACCGTCGTCGCATGTGTGTACCAACGTGCACAGACACCGGGCCTCTTTTATCCGTCGTGGGCGGCAAGGGAGGGAGGTTCGGCACCTATGAGCAGGGGTGGTCTTTCCGCTGTCGTCCTTGCGGGCACGCATCACTGGAGTGGCTCCAGCTTTGAGAAGCTTGCGCCGCGTCCCCTCGTTCCGGTGGCGCTAGAGCCCCTCATCTCCTACTCCCTCCGCTGGCTCTGCCAGGGGGGAGTGAGTCCCGCCACGATCTGTGCGAACGGCACCTCGCGCGCCATCGAAGCCGCGTTCGGCGGCGGCGCGGAGCTGAATATGGAGCTCAGCTATTACCACGACGGCACGCCCCGCGGCGCGGCGGGGTGCGTTCGTGACGCGGGACTGCGCACGGAATCGGAGACCCTCGTGATCGTCGACGGTACCGCGATTCCGACCGTGGACCTTGCGGAGCTCCTCGCCTCCCACGACGAGTCGGGGGCCGCGGTGACCGCAGTGGTCCACCGCGAATTCTTCCCCTCCGCCCCTCCGAGCCCGGGTGGAGTGTACGTGTTCGAGCGACGAGTGCTCGACCACATCCCCGAGACCGGGTTTCAGGATATCAAGGAGAACCTGATCCCGAAGCTGCACCGCGCTGGGGAGCGTGTGGTCGCTCACGAGACGGGCCGCTTTTGCCCCCACGTCCTGAACGCCCAGACCTACATGGCCGTGAACCAGTGGATGTTGCAGCGGCTGGCCGAGAAGGGTCGAGATCACGGGGACGAGTCGCTCGTGCACCCAAGCGCATGGGTCGAGCAGGGGGCGCTCCTCGTGGGGCCCGTGCAGGTTGGTGCGCGGGCGCGCATCCAGGCCGGGGCCACGATCGTGGGGCCCACGAGCATTGGCGCGGAGTCCACCGTGGGCCGCAGCGCTCTTGTCGCCCGCTCGGCGGTGTGGAGCGGCTGCACGGTGGGGGAGGGCGCAGTCGTTCACGGCTGTATCGTGGGGGATGGCGCGGTGGTTCCCCCCGTGGCGCGGCTCTTCAACAATGTGGTCGGTCCCGAGGAGCGGTCCGAGGCGGGTCCGATGCTCGCGTCTCTGGGACGGCGTGCTAACCGGGCGGGTTCGACCGCGGCCTACGCGGGCCCCGCGGTCTCTTAGGCGCCTTTCAGCGTTCCCCTCCGAACGCCTGGCGGAATCCAAGAGGTCGACTTGAAGGCCTTCGCAATTCTTCTCGACTCACGACCAGGCTACCTGCAAGGTGCTCGCGGGCCGGCCTCGCTCCTCCTGGCCCCGCTCGGGCCGGCTACGATGCTGGGCTATTTGAGCGAGTACTTGGCGTCGATGGGTCACTCCAACGTCACCATCGCCACTGATTTCCCGCCCGCGCCCGACTACGAGCAGCGCATCAAGGACTCCGGGGCTCGGGTCGACGCGATCGTCCCCATCCGTGAGCTCGCGGCCCGGATCGCCGACTACGAGCCCTCGGACTGGCTGTTGCTCATAGACCCGCGGTGCTTTCCTTCGACGGGCCTTGAGCCCAACGCCCTGATGCCGGAGAACGACTCCGGTCCCCTGCGGGTGCGCCATCTAGTCGCCCTCGAGGCTCACCCCGGTGGCACAACCGAGCGTGTTCAGCTCGACGCGGATGGCACGGTCCGCCGCATCCAACGCTATTACGACTCCGCTACTTGGGTGTTCACTTCGGGGGTCGCTTGCTCCCTCTTACCCGTCTCGTGCACGAGCGGAGAGAGCGATCTGCCGTTCGGGTCCCTGGGCGATCTCCGTCGCACCCTTGCCGAACGCGGGGTACCCAGCAACGATGTCCCTATCTTAGGGGGAGCGTTTGACCTCTCGCAGGAGCGCGATCTGCTCGGCCTCTCCGAGCGGGTGGTGCTCGACTATTTCTCTCGGCGTCGGCCGACGGACGATGGTTGGCTCGAGGTCGGGCCGGGGTGCCAGATCCACCCCTCGGCGCGCCTGCTGGGCCCCATCGTCCTGCAGGACGGAGCGGTGATCGGCCCCGACGTGACGGTCGTCGGGCCGGCGGTCATTGGGGCCGGAGCGCGGGTGGAGAGGGATGCCCTGGTGGCGCAGTGCGTGGTCGGACCGGGCTCGGTTGTCGCTCCCGGCTTGAGCCTACGCCACCGAGCTGTCTTCGGGGCCACCAGCGAGGCGGGGTTGGCGGCGACTCCAACCCCGCGACACGAGCCGACCACAGCGACGAGCATCGAGCGTTCCGAGGTGCAAGTCAAGAGGCGCCGCTCGTCGGCCAGCTATGCCTACCTCAAGGCCGCGTTCGACCTGACCGCCTCCGCCCTGGGTCTCCTCCTGCTGAGCCCCCTCCTTGTCGTAACCGCCGTCCTCATTAAGCTCGAGTCGCGGGGGCCGGTCTTCTACCGCCACCGACGCGAGGGCAAGGGAGGACGCATCTTCGAGTGCTTGAAGTTCCGGACCATGTTCGCAGGGGCGGATGCCCAGCAGCGCGGGCTCTTGTCTCAGAACCAAGTGGACGGGCCCCAGTTCAAGCTAGACCAGGACCCGAGGGTCACTCGCCTCGGACGTGCCCTGCGCGCGCTGAACCTGGACGAGCTGCCCCAGCTCATCAACGTGCTCTTGCTCGAGATGAGCCTCGTGGGCCCCCGGCCCTCGCCCTTCCGTGAGAACCAGCTATGCGTCCCCTGGCGGCATGGGCGACTGTCCGTGCGCCCTGGCATCACCGGGCTCTGGCAGGTCTGCCGGCAGCGCCGGTCGCAGGGCGACTTCCACCAGTGGATTTACTTCGACTTGCTCTATGTCCGGCACCTGTCGTTCCTCGTCGACCTGAAGATCCTTGCCGCCACGGTCCTGACCCTGGGCGGTCAGTGGCCGATCCCGCTTTCGTGGATCGTCTCGCCCCGCCATCTGGAGGAGCAGCGTTGATCATTGCCTGTGCCCCGGTCGATTGTGACGCCTGCGAATTGAGCTTCGCGTCGCTCAATCCTGCAAGATCGAAGGAGCGCATGAAAAACAGCCACGGCGTCGGCAGCTCTCTCTCGAGGACGTCCGAGGTTCGGAAGCGCAAACCTGTTTGCCTTTACTCTCCAGCGCCTCGCGGCCAAGGAGCCGCGGCTCGGGCCCTGCCGAGCGGTAGCGGTCAGGGACGCTGGAGGGAGCGGGCGCACCGGAGGCTCGGACGTCCTGGACAGAGAGACGAGACGGAACGGGAGCCCTGAGCTGTCGGGCGGCCTTCAAGCCGGCGGGCGCCGGCAGCCGCCTGGGGGCACCGCAGGGGACGACTGATGTTTGCTCGAGGTTCAGGACCTGCAGAGGGCAGGACCAAACCGAAGGGGGCGAAGCCTTGCTGACGGAAGCTGCGGCCTGTCTCGAACTCGCTGACACGGGCGCCGCCCTTGTGTCTCAACCACTGGGGCTCTCCCTGGCCGCCAAGCCTTGGCACGTGCTGTGGACCCACAGCCACTGTGAGGAGATGGTCTACGACCAACTCACGGTCAGACGGTTTCACCCCTTCCTGCCCAAGATCGGTGTGTGGTCCGTGCGGGCCGGCCGGGGCCGGCTGGTGAGCGCCCCAATGTTCCCCGGCTACTTGTTCCTGAACGACTCCCTCGACAAGGCCGCCCACATCGAGGTCCGCAAGGCTCGGGGCTTGGTGCGCATCCTAGGGGAGCGGTGGGACCGCCCGGCGGTGGTGCCGGAGGCGGAGATTGAGGCTATCCGCCGGCTGGCTGTCTCGGGTGAGCCTGTCTTTCCCCATCCCTACCTCCGCGAAGGCCAGCGGGCGCGCATCGTCTCGGGTCCGTTGGCAGAGCTGGAGGGCATCCTGTTGAGGATGCGCCCAGAGAAGGGCCTCCTGGTGCTGTCCGTGCATATGCTTCAGCGCAGCGTCGCCGTCGAGGTGGAATGCGCACAAGTGGTGCCCGCCTGACGACGCTGCGTGCGGAGCAGGCCCATCCGGCTCTTTCCTCGGGTTGGAGAACCTGTCACCGGTCAGGGGCCGGTAGCGGGCGGTCGTCCGGGTTGTCATCCCTCAGTAGTTGACGGGGGTGAACCCGGTGCCGCCGTAGGCGAAGGAGACGGTCGTGCCCGTCGTCGATTGCTTGATGAACCAGAGCCCGCTCACCTCGTGATAGACGGCGATGTCCGCCTTCCCGTCTCCGTCGTAGTCTGCGGGCACGGGGGTGTAGGCCGACCCGCCGAAGCCCTGCACGATGTCCGGGCCCCCGCCCGACGGCCGGATGTACCAGAGGCCGCTCGCGGGGTGGAAGACGGCGAGGTCGGCCTTGCCATCGCCGTCATAGTCGCGGGGCACGGGCACGAACCCGGGGCCGCCGAAGCCGGTGGTGGTGACGGCTCCGGTCGAGGACTGCTGGATGAACCAGAGACCGCTGGCCTGGTGGTAGACGGCCAGGTCCGTCTTTCCGTCTCCGTCGTAATCCTTCGGCACCGGGGCGTAACCAGTGCCCCCGAACCCGACGTTCCCCGTGGTGAGCGTCGTACTCTTGTTGATGTACCAGAGCCCGCTCGCCTGATGGTAGACGGCGAAATCCGTTTGTTGGTCCCCATCGTAGTCGGCGGGAACCGGTGTGAAGCCGGGGCCCCCGAAGCCGTAGGAGTAAGTCGTGCCCGTCGAGGACTTCCGGATGAACCACAGCCCAGAGCTCTGTTGGTAGACGGCCAGGTCCGCGTGACCATCCCAATCGAAGTCGCCCGAGAGGGGCGTGTACCCCGTGCCTCCGAGGCTCACCGAGAAAGTCGATTCCGTCGACGATTGCCGGACGTACCAGAGCCCGTTGGCTTGGTGGTAGACGGTGGGGTCTGCGCGGAGGTCGTTGTCGAAGTCGGCCCCCCCCTGACCCAGGCGGGAGCCGGGCGGCTTGTCACCGACAGAGACGGGCTGGGTCGAGTTTCCCCAGGGATTGCTCGCCCCGTCCAGGGCGTGGACATAGGACTGGAGATACGAGTTGGTGGTGGCGCCGCTCAGCTTCTGGAGGGAGCGAACCGGGAACTGGATCTCGAGACTAGCGCCCCTGGGCAGGGCCCAGGGCCCCGGGTGTGCAGGATCGGCAGAATCCAGGGTCCAGCCGTAGGTCCCCATGCTCAGGGCCTGCGGGCAGCCGGTCACGATCTGGGTGGTCACACCCGTCGGGCTCGTGGAGAAGCAGGAGACGGGGTGCCCGGCGCTGATCTCAAGCTGGGTGGACGGCGGGAGCACCACCTCCACGTGGACCGTTGGCCCCGCGCAGGCATTGCCTACCGAGCTCACGACCACCCGGGAGTAGTAGACGTCACCGGCCCGGGGGAAGGTGACGTCCGTGGTACCGACGTAGCCGACGTGCTGGCTGGTCAATTGCTCCACCGCCCCCGTGGTGCAATTCGAGTGCGAGGTAAAGACAGTTGTGCCCTCCTGCCACGCCCTCGCCGGGGGGACGTAAGTGTCGACGATGGTCCCCGTGCCTTGACCCTTCGCCAAGGTGGCGCCCGTGGGCCCGCTCAGGTTGACGAAGAAGGTCTCGTTTGGCTCGGGGAGGGTGTCTCCCATGACCTGGACGGTGAGGGTCTGTGTCGTGGTTCCAGGAGAGAAGGAGAGGTTTCCGGCGGTGGCCACATAGTCGGTCCCGGCGGTGGCCGTGCCGTCCGCGGTCGCGTAAGCGACCGTGACCGTCTGGCTGCTGGCCGAGGAGAGGGTCACCGTGAAGACCGCGTTGACCGTACCTGTGTTGGGCTCGGTGACCGAGACGTCATTGATGGAGAGCGTGGGCGGGGGGGCGTTGGAGACGGTGACCGTGACGGGCGAGGAGGTTGCGGTGTTGTTCGCGGTATCCCGGGCCACCGCGGTCAGGGTGTGGGCGCCGTTGGCCACTCCGGCCGTGGCCCAGAGGATGGAGTAGGGCGAAGTCGTGACCTCCGCTCCCAGGTTCGCGCCATCCAGCTT
>DATMML010000087.1 GCA_035570235.1 Vicinamibacteria bacterium
CCGGGCCAGGCCCCCCCTCCCGCCCCCGAGGGGAAGGACGCCCAGTCGGCTCCCAGCTGGTCGTAGCGTCGGCGCTTCGCCTTGTCAGAGAGGACCTCGTTCGCCTCGTTGATGTCCTTGAAACGCGCCTCCGCCTTGGGGTTGTCAGGATTCACATCCGGATGGTGCTTGCGGGCGAGCTTCCGGTAGGCGGCCTTGATTTCCTTCTCGCTGGCCGTCTTGGGTACGCCCAGGATCTTGTAGTAGTCCTTGTATTCCATGCGCCGGGCCGGGCGGGTGGGGATCCCGGAGAGCGGCCTCGCCTACCGGCGCCCGCGAGGCCCACTCTCCTCCCGCAGAATATAGGGCCCCGGCGGGCCGGATTCAAGCTTGCCCCCTGCGCGCGGGGTTCCCTATACTCCGCGCGTGGAAATCTCCGGCGCCTCCGCCCTGGTAACGGGAGCGGGGCGCGGTATTGGCCGCGCGATCGCCCTCGCCCTGGCCCGCGCCGGGGCACGCGTCACCGCCGTGTCCCGCACCGCCCGCGATATCGAGGCCCTAGCCACGGAAATCCGGAGCGCGGGTGGGCAGGCGCTCGCCCACCCAGGCGACCTGCGGGAACCGGCCGTCTGCACGGGGGCGGTGGCCGCGGCCGTCGCCGGCCATGGCGGCCTCCAGATCGTGGTCAACAACGCGGGGGTGGGCGCCTTCTCGACGCTCCTCGACACCTCGGACGCCGACTGGGAGCGGGTCCTGGCCACCAATCTCACCGCTGTCTTCCGCGTCACCCGGGCGGCCCTCCCCCATCTGACGAAGGGGGGTGGGCACGTCTTCATGATCTCGTCGCTGGCGGGCCGAAACCCGATGGCCGGTATGGGCGCCTATTGCGCGAGCAAGGCCGCGCTCGACCAGCTCTCGGCCTGTCTGATGCTGGAGGTGAGGCATCAGGGCGTGAAAGTGACAACCATCGCCCCCGGCTCCGTGGACACCGGCTTTCGAGGCGTCGCCCCCGCCGGCGACGCTCCGTGGAAGCTCCGCCCGGAGGACGTGGCCGCAACCGTACTCGATCTCCTCCGCACCCGCGACGACGCTCACCTGAGCCGCGTGGAGATGCGACCCGCCCGACCCCCGAAGACGTGATCGCCGCCGCTGGCCGTCTCGCCGCGCGGGCTTTCTGGCGGTTCCTCGACCATCACGGCCCGGACCGCGCGGCCGCCGTCGCCTACTACACCCTCCTCTCGCTCCTCCCCCTCTTCATCTTCCTCATCTCGCTGGGCGCTGCCCTCCTGGGGTCCTTCGACGCCGCCTATCGAGGCACGCTCCTCTTCTTCCGGGGCGTAGTCGTGCATCTGGACGCATCCTCGCTGGAGGCTCTGCGCGCCTTCATCGAGCGGGCTGTTCGCTTCCAGTGGCCGGGTCTGATTCTGCTCGCGTGGACGGCCCGACGCATGTTCGCCTCCCTCTTCTCCGCGCTGGAGACCGTGTTCGACACCCCCAGCCGGGGGTTCGCGCGGGGGAACCTCCTGGCCTTGGCCATGGTCATGGTGACGGGGCTGGCCGTCCTCGCGTCCCTCGCCTTGAGCACGTTCCTGGCCGCGGCCGAGGGCCTGCTCCTCCGAATGGCGGAAGCCTCCGGCGTGGGAGGCCTCGACAGCCTGGCTGCCCAGCTCCTGACCCAGCTCCTGCCCGTGGTTGTCACCGTCGCCTTCTTCTTCGTGCTCTACCGGGTCGCTCCCCACCGGCTCGTCCCCTCCGCCCCCGCCGCGGCGGGAGCGCTTCTCGCCGCCTTCCTCTGGGAGGTCGCCAAGGGCGGCTTCGCCTATTACGTGCGCAACCTGGCCCATTACGCCGGTGTCTACGGCGCCCTGGAGGGCGCCATCGTCCTGGGCCTTTGGCTGGAACTCTCCGTCTCCATCATTCTCTACGGCGGCGAAGTGGTGGCCCTCCTCCTTGCGGATTTGCCATTGACAGGGGCGGCGACCGGGGAGTAGCCTCGCTCCATCCAACCGCCGCAACGGGCCCCGGTGAGGGGGGAGCATGGCCAGTACCAGACTGTTCGTGGGGAATATTCCCTATACGACCACGGAACAAGAGCTCCGGGACATGTTCGCGCGCGCGGGGGGCGTCGCGAGCGTCCGCATCATCACCGACTTCGACACTGCCCGCTCCAAGGGCTACGCCTTTGTGGAGATGGCCACCCCCGAGGACGCGGAAAAGGCCATCCACGACCTCAACAACTTCAACCTGAACGGCCGCACGATCGTGGTGAACGAGGCCCGGCCCCGGGCCGGCGGGGGTCGGCGGGACCAGGGTCGCTGACCGACCGGCCGGACCAGGGTCGCTGACCGACCCTTAACCCCAGCTTTCACTGCGACTTAGCGCGTCTTGACCCAGGGGCGAAAAATAAGCGAAATTGTGGACCTGCCCCGGCCCCTCCCCCGCGTATCCTCGCGCCCTGGAGGAAGGGACCGTGATACTAATCGAGGTCGTCGCAGCCGTCCTGCTGGCCCTGGGCAGCACTTTGATCCTTCGCGCCCTCATCACTACGGACATCCAGGAAGCCCGTGCTTCGGGAAGGCAGGAGCCACCGGCGGACTACCGACGGGCTGCTTGAGGCCGTCCCCAGCGCTTTCC
>DATMML010000088.1 GCA_035570235.1 Vicinamibacteria bacterium
TTCGCGCGCGCGAGGCCGACTGCCTCGACCTCGGCGCCTCTCGCCGTGCCGGTCAGCCTTATGTACTCGGCCTCGCCGCTTCCTTCCTTGGCCCGGGCGTTGGCGTTGTTGGTCTTGATTTCAACGCCGACCTTGGATTTCGCGAGCTCGGCCTGCATTTCGGCCGTCCCCTTGGAGTGCTCCATCGCGATCCGCTCCTCCTGGGCCGATCGCTGCTTCTTGAATGTCTCGATCTCTTGGTTCGCGATCTCGCGTTGAGTGAGCACCTTCACTAGGTCTTCCGGCAAGATCACGTCCTGGATATAAACGCCCTTCGTCTCGACCTGATACTGCTCCAGCTGCTCGCGTATGTGCTCGAACGCTTCCATCTGGACCTGCTGGCGCGTCTCGATGAAGCGGATCGCGGGCATGCTCTGGAGCTTGTCGCGAAAGTGGTTGCCGACGGCCGCCTGCAGCACCTCGTTCACGAGGTTGCGCATGGTGCCTACCATCGAGATCACCCGCGGGGCCTTAGTGTCAGGGACGTGGATCTGGACCTGGAGGTCGATCTTGAAAACGAACCCCTCGCTGCTCTTGGCCACGATCTGCTGCAATTGGGCATCGAGGTGGTGGGCCTCCGACACTGCGTCTGCCCAGTTCAGGTTGAGGATCGAGGTCGGCACGATTTCGGCCTCGTAGCAGCGAGGATTGATCGGGTACTTGCCCGTGCGCAAGGGCTCCTGCCAGACGCCGCGGTGACCGGGTCGCACGAGGGATCCGAACTTGAACTCGGCACCGGAGGTGTCCTGGGTCACCAGTCCCACGTATGCCTTCATGACCGCCACCTGCCCCTGCTTCACCAGCAGCATCGGCACCTGCTCGACGGTCACAAGGAATGGGTTCAGGGCGTATGCCCCGTAAAGGAGGGGATCGTGCTGCAAGCCGATCTTGCCCCCGTGATCGAGAAACGCCTGGAAATCCTGGTAGTTGTTGTGCAGGTGGTTCTTGCTCGCGAGGAGGGCCTCGATGATGTCAGAGTCGGTCCCTCCTTTCTTCTCCATCTCCTCAACATCCGAGAAGGCCCCGAGGCGGCTGGCGATGTCGCCCGACTGGAGCGGCTCGCCCTCGTATGTCGTGACGATGCCCACGGTGTCGTAGGTCATGCCGTCGTCGTGCCTCTGCGGCTCGATGCGAACGAGATCGAGTTGGTCGCGCGAAAGGCCCAGCGCATCGGGCGTGATGGGGCCGCCGCGTCCAGCCTTGGCCCGCAGCTCGGGCGAGATGGGCTGGCCATACACCTCGCTCTTCGTGATGACCATGAAGCCGACTGGATGAATCGGAACCAACGTCCCCGGCGGCAGGACGGGTCGCTGCACGCCCTTCTGCCCGCCGCTACTGACGAAACTACGCAAGTCGGAGAAAGTGCCAAAGTCCTTCCTGTAAACCGCGGACTTTGCTCCGATGGGAAGCGGCCTGCCCACCTGAGCGATCACGACGCCGATCTCGCCCGCCGGCACCTGCACCCAGGGAAACCTGCTCACCGAGTAGACCAAGAATGGCTTGAAGCGAAGGCCCGGCATCAGCAGATCGGCTTGGTACCCGGCCTCTTTGTCGAATGCGATAGGGTTGTCTTGGCTCAGGCCGCGCCACCCGAAGCGCTTGGTGACGAGTCCGACCTCCGTCGGTCCGATGCGCCGGATCGACAAGATGAGGTAGAAGAACACGAGAGTAGTGGCGGCAGTTATCCAGGCCAGCGGACTGTTGAGGGCCAACATCGCGTAGCCTCCGTTCGGATCTAAGGGATTCGGCAATAAATTCTGGGCATGGCCCAGCCTAGGTGTCAATCAAAAGGGGGTGTCAGTGTTAGTGACGATCGGGGGAGGTCAAAAGTTCCTGACCCTTGACAACGCTGTCGCCCGGAGTCGGGAACTTCCCCCGAAACAAGTAGACACTTCTGACCCTACTTTTCTCTTCGCGGAGGAGTCAAAATACCCGTTGTTCGCAGGCGCGCTCCACCCTCGCACACTCCCATCGCGCTTCATGACGAAGGAGATTCCAGGAGTGTCTGTCCGGAGGCGCACAGGCTGGCAGCGGGACTGCGCCCGCCTCGGCGTCCTCGATTCAGAGCGTGCGCGTAGGCCCTCGTGGTCCGCACGATCTGCTACCCGAGCAGCTCTTGGACCTTGGCCAGATGTCAGAAGTCTGCGGGTCGCGGCCGCCGTGTCGATCGTTCCGTCCGAGGTCATTTGAATAGCGACGCTCCATAGCGAAGCACTGGTTGCATTTCGTCTGGAAGCACATCAGGTTCGTAAATTTCCAGATAGTTGACGTGCTTACCGGCAATGTTCGGGTTCATGCCCTTGTTGATCGATCTCTTCAAAGCGAGCGCGGGATCTCCCTCCGCCCCCATATTTCCGCTGTTGCGGATGCAAGAGGTGCGCAGTTGAAAACCGGTGACAATACGTCCGCTATAACCAATCACAAGAGCCGTGCCCTGAGGGCCCCGGTCCGGGCCTGGATTTCCATCGAGGTTGCTGTACTGAAGGACAAATCGGCGCTCCAAGCGACTCAATCCCAGGTCGATAATTGCGAGCTTGGTGCGCATATGCTCACGTCCATCGAGCTTGCCTTCGTCATTGATGTTAAGACCAAACCCCAGTGACAGAGAAACGTACTGATCCGGAAAGTCAGCCGCATAAACTTGCAGGACGTTCTGCCATGTCTCGATATATCTACGCGGGGTATAGGAGAGCTTGCGCCACTTCTCAACATCCTCTGGCGAGCTGGGCAACGTGAACTCCGCAGACACCGATGTCGGTCCGTCAGCTGCGACGATTCGAAAGGCAGGGGACTTGCCGTACCTCTCGCTGAGTTGTTTCAGGAACGCGAACCAATGTGTCAGGTACGCACCATCCCATGGCATTGGAAGCCGCTCAACTGTGCCTTTGCCAGGCCCATACTGTAGGGGAAACAATTCGGTCTTCGCGCCGTCCAGAGCCCATTCAGGAGCAAAAAAACCGGGGAAGATGAGGAGTTGTACCCACTTCTTTGATGATTCGGCAGTAGCGAATAGCTGATCCAGCTTCGACCAATCCGGTCTTCCCGGGACGGGTTCGATGTCACGCCAACGGATCTGAAGCGCGACGCCACTGATGAAGGGACTATTCAATGCTCGTAGGTCCAAGCGATCCTGTTGAGGCTTGTTCTCTATGACTACAACGAGTCCGCTTGGTGAAGAGTCATCCGTGGATGCCCGGTTGTGCCCGGGTTCTGCCACTGTAGCAGCCGGAACTAGCAGGATGGCGCTGACCAAAATGAGAGGAATGTGAAGAGCGAGTCGTGGACATCGTGGGGCACGGTGTCTCAACTTTTGTGGCTCCTCGGAATTATTGTCGAACATTGCCGGCACCCCTCCTGGCGCGCCGAGGAGGCGGGGAGGTCAACCCATTCGGTGGTTCGGTGGTGACGCTGCGTCACCACCGGTGGTTCCGTCGGCGCCACGTCGGTGATCATCGTTTGCCGATCTTGCCAGGCAGCCGCCAGCACCCGCACCGCCCAGACAGTCTCGGCCTGAAGTCTCTGCTATGCAAGCGGTTGCAGGACGGTTTGTCCCCCTGCGGCCGTGAATGGTCGACTCCCCGTCCACTCATCACGCCATATGCGAATGTCACCGACGATTGCAACACCGGGTTGGGCAGCTCGCCTTGGGGCAGGTCTGCGCGGAGGTTAGGGGTGACGGCTCGTACGGGTACGCACTCGATGGAATAATCGCCTCGTGGGTCGCCAAGAGTCCTCCGGCGTCCTGGTCGTAGGGGCAGGCGGGTATTTCGGTTCGCTTCTCGTCCAGGATCTGCTGCGCCACACCGACGCCAACCTCTTGGTCGCTGGGCGTCGCCGGAACGTGATGGATGGCCTGCTGCGTAGCGTCGGCCCCGGGCTCTCTCACCGCATGACTCCCTGCGTGTGCGACCTCACGCAGCCAGCCACCGTCGCCGCCCTGGTGCCCCTGGCCCGCGCCGCTGTGTGCGCAGCCGGCCCTTATCAAGGGCTCCCCCTGACGCTGCTCGAGGCCTGCGTCGAACACGGTGTGCCCTACATTGACCTGACAGACGACCGGGGATTCTTTGTGAAAGCAAGGGAGTGGGTAGGCCGGCAGGACAAAGCGGGCCTTCCCGCCGTGTGCGTCGGCTGGTCCGCAGTACCTGCCCTGTCGGGACTCCTGGCGCGGATTGCGGTCGAGGACATGGATCGGGTGGACGCCCTCTTCGTCCAGATCGCTCCCGGGAACCGCTTCCCGCGGAACCGGGGAACGGTCGCCTCGTTGCTGGCCTCCCTTGGCAAGTCCTGTCGGCTCTGTAGGGAAGGCGAGTGGCGGGAGGTCCCCGGCTGGTCCGAGCCGCGAACGTTCGATTTCCCTCTGCCCGTCGGGGGGCAGCGCGGGTATCTGGTCGACGTGCCGGACCACGAGATCTTCCCGGAGCTCTTTGGCGCGCGCCGGGTGGAGTTCCGGGTTGGGGCGGAGCTGGCCCTCTTCAACCATGGCGCATCCGTCTTGGCGTGGCTCTCGAGGAGGCTCAGGATCCAGTGGGGCCCCTGGGCCGGCTGGCTGGCTCCCGCGATGGGGGTTCTCGGCTTCCTGGGGCACGACTGGGGCGCTGTCGGCGTCGAGGCGTCGGGCTTCAAGGCTGGCCTACCGGTCCGCCGTCAGGCGTGCGTTCTCGCCGAGAGCTCGGGGCAGAGAATCCCCGTCATGCCGGCGGCCGTCATGGCAGCGCGTATGCTCTCGGGAAGAGCCGTGGAGAGGGGAATTGTCCCCGTGGATAGCTGGCTGAGCCGTGCAGAGCTTGAATTCGAATGCGACAGGCGCGGGCTCAACCTGACGGTGCGGGACCTGCCATGAAAGACGCCTCGTGGCCGCGCTTGAGCCGCGCGGCGTGGCTCGCGTTCGCGGCTCATCTCACGGCTGGCCTGGTGATGGCTCTGATCCTTCGCAATGGTCTGGAGACAAACGCTGACCTGGCGGACCGGCTTCGCTTTGTCGACCAGAGGAGGCTCTTGTGGACCGCTGGCTGGATCACCTGGACGGTGGCCGCCATAACCATACTCAACTTCTACGCCCGCTTTGCCGTGGCTCACGGGTCCCTGGGAGCGTCTCCGGCGCTCTTGAGGAGCGCGGTTCTCCTGACCGTCGCCGCGGTCGGCGCCGACTGGACCGCCCAGGCCGTCGAGATATTCGTGTTGCCTGGCTTGGCCGGTGCCGGGAACGCCCCGAGTTTCCTCGCCTGGCACCGGGCCGCGGTCTTGTTGACCGGTTTCCTGGCCAACGGCCTGTACACGATCTCGGCGCTGCTACTCGTGTGGGCCTCGCGCCGAGCTTATCCGCGATGGATCCAGATGGCGGGTTTCGGGGTGGTCGCCGGCGGCTCCATTCTCTCCGCGATGGCCTGGGCCAATTCTGCAGCCGGCATGCTCTTCGCGAATGTGTTGCTGGTGCCCTGTCTACTCGTTTGGCTGGCCGGGGTGGCGGCCTCCGCGACCCTCCATGCCCGAAGTCAGCTGCCGCGCTGAGAAAGGGGTGACGATTGGAACCTCGACGCGCATTGCGGGGTTCAAGGAACGGGGCCGTCACACCTAATAGAACGACCGGGGTCGGTATCGCGCCGGCCAAGACGCTCCATCGAGATCTTGAAGCCCTGAGGTTCATAATAGAAACGCTCTGGAGCAACGGGCCGTTGGAGGGGCACATCGGACAAGCGCTCCAATGTGGTCTAAGTCCCGCCACCAGCGGGTTCTCTTAAACACTAAGAGTGGGCAAGAACCGGTCTTGCTGCTGTAGGTTTACAAAGTTGGATCGCTACGGCTACGATCGGATCGATTCGTCGCGGCGTGGAGCGGCGGTCTTCCAACCCCTGCCCTGTGTCGACTGCTGCTAGGGAGAACTGCCAATGTTCGAGATCAAGGATGTCGTCGTTTTCGTGGATGGGCGACGGGAGGGCTCGGGGATCATCGAGTTCGCGGCCCGGCTGGCCCAGGAGCACGGGGCGCACCTGACCGGGGCCTTTGTCTGGCCTCCCCTGTCGAACGAGGGCTCTGCAGCTTACGTGAGGGGCCGAGCGATGCAGGAGCTGATCGCGAGCTACGACGCGGAGGTCTCGCTGCATGAGAAGAAGCTGCGGGAATCGTTCGAAAGGGCGGCAAGCGGAGGCGGGCTGCAGGCGGAATGGAGGTCCGTGCGGCACCTGTTGGCCGAGGACATGGTGGTCCATGCCCGCTACGCGGACCTGGCGATCGTTGGCCGTCCGGAGTCCGCCGGCCGTGATGCCGTCCCGCTCGACCTTCCGCAGACTCTGGTCCTGGCTTCGGGGCGGCCGGTCCTGCTCCTCCCCCCGGAGCCACCGACGTCGGCGGGACGCCGGGTCCTCGTGGGCTGGAACGCGGGCCGAGAGGCGACTCGGGCCGTCGCGGATGCTCTGCCGTTCCTGGCCCGCGCGGAGGCGGTGGAGCTGCTCGTCGTGGACCACGAGCGCCAAGGGTTGGACCACGGGGAAGAGCCCGGGGCCGACATCGCGCGCCACCTCGCCCGGCACGGCGTGCGGGTTGACGTTCGACGGATGGCTTCTGGCGGCGAGGACGTCGGCCGCCTGATCTTCTCGCGAGCCTCCGCGTTCGGAGCCGACCTCGTCGTCATGGGCGCCTATGGACACTCCCGGCTCACCGAGCTTGTCTTCGGCGGCGTGACCCGAACGGCCCTCCACGAGGCCAAGGTCCCGGTACTGATGTCGCGCTGAGGGAGGAGCAGGCTCCGCACCGCTGCCATGGCGCAGTAGCCACGCGAGCGGGGGAGCCCACGGAAAGGCGGTGGGGCTTGGTTCGGATGCGACGGATCCTCTGGCCCTGTGACTTCTCCGATTTTTCGCGACATGCCCTAGACCACGCCATTGTGCTGGCCCGCCGCTACAACGCCGAGATCGCCGCCGTACACGTCATCGCGCCGGTGCTCCCTGTCCTGCCCCGCCTTCCCTTCCCAAGCCCCCTTGCTCTCGAGCCCGGTACTCGGGAGTAGTTCGCGGAGGAGCTGCGCAAGTTCGCGGAGCCGGGCCGGAGCGCTGGCATTCCCATTGCCTTTGAGCTACGGGAAGGGAATGCCGCCACCGAGATTCTGGAGAAGGCAGAGGCCTGGCCTGCAGACCTGCTGGTCATGGGCACTCACGGCACAGGCGGCTTCGAGCGACGGGTCCTGGGGTCCGTTACGGAAAGGGTACTGCGTCGGGCGGTGTGCCCCGTCCTGATCGTGCCACGCCCGGCCACGGGGTCAGGATCCACTCCGCCTGCTCTCAACAAGAGCATCTCCTTGTGCCCGGTCGATTTCTCGGAGGCCTCGAAGGAGGCTCTGAAGCACGCCGTCTCCCTGGCCGCAGAGGCCCCCGCCCGGCTGATCGTGATGAACGTGATTTCGGTCTTCGCGTCCTCTGAGTCTCGGCCCGGGTTTTAGCATTTGGCCCTGGCCTCGCACTCTTGCAATTCGCGCTTCTTAGAGCGCCCCGACGCAAGCGGCACGCGCCGCCGCGGCAGGGGGGTTTCGCCCTCCACGCGCATGACTTCCCGCGGACCTCGCGGTAGTTCCAAAATCCTCAGCCCCTCCTGCCGGATGTTGATGGCCG
>DATMML010000089.1 GCA_035570235.1 Vicinamibacteria bacterium
CTTTCCGCCGTCGTCACCAAGGTCTCTGTCACGGCCGGGCAGGTGGTCAAGGCGGGAGAGGTTCTCTTCCAGCTCGACGTGCGTCATCTCCGCGCCGACGTCGGGGTCCGGCAGGCGGAGCTGGCGGTGGCCCGGGCCCGAGCCCGGGTGGCGGAGGCCCGCCTTGGTGACCTCAAGCAACAGCTCGAGTTCGCCGAGCAGGTGAAGGACAAGCGGGCGATCAGCGCCGAGGAGGTCAGCCACCGGCGCTTCGCCGCGCAGACGGCCGCGGCGGAGCTCGAGGAGGCCCGGGCGCAGGTCTCGGCGGCGGAGTCTCGGGTCGGTTCCATCGAGACCGAGATCGAGCGCAGCACCGTGCGGTCGCCTATCGACGCCGAGGTCCTCCAGGTCAAGCTGCGAGTGGGCGAGTTCGCCCCTGCTAATCCGACGGGTGCGCCGTTGATCCTGCTCGGTCAGTCGAAGCCGCTGCACGTCCGTGTCGACGTCGACGAGCACGAGGGGTGGCGTGTGCGGGCGGGCGCTGGCGCCACCGGGCATCTTAGGGGCAACGCCGACTTGAAGACGCCCCTCCGGTTCGTGCGCTTCGAGCCCTTCGTGGTCCCGAAGAGATCGTTGACCGGGGACAGCACCGAGCGTGTCGACACCCGCGTCCTGCAAGTCATCTACCGCGTCGAGCGGGACGACCTGCCGCTCTTCGTGGGCCAGCAACTCGACGTGTTCATCGAGGCGCAGACCGACCGCGTCGCCGAGCAATGAGCCCCCGAGCGCTGCCCGTCTCCCTGATCCTGTCCGCGGCGGTCGGCTGTGCCGTGGGACCCCGTTACTCTCGTCCGGAAATCCCCGTGCCCAGGGCTTGGCAGGAGGCCCCCTCGCCGGGGGTGCCGGCCCGGGGCCCTTCGCTCGAGAGATGGTGGGCCGCCTTCCACGACCCCATCCTGGACGGTCTCGTGGCCCGCGCGGTGGAGGGCAACCTGGACCTCAAGATCGCTGCGGCCCGGATCCGCGAGGCAAGGGCGGCGCGCGGGATCGCGGCCGCGGCCGCCTTGCCCCAGGTCGGCGTCGAGGGAACCTACGCCCGAACCAAGCGGAGCGACGCCGTACCCCCCTTCAACTCGAGCCTGGGAGGGCCATCACCATTCGGCCCCCGGGAGCAAAACGCCTTCGAGTCGGGATTTGACGCCGGCTGGGAGATCGACGTCTTCGGCGGGGTGAGGAGGGACAAGGAGGCCGCCCTCGCCCAGTTCCAGGCCGCGGAAGAGGCCCGGCGAGACGTGCTGGTCACGCTTCTGGCCGACGTCGCCCGCAACTACGCAGAGCTGCGGGGGGTGCAGCGGCAGGTCCTGATCCTCGAGGATACCCTGCGCTCGGAGGAGGACACCCTGCAGTTGGCGCGGGCGCGGCTGGATGCGGGGCTGGGGGCGGAGCTGGACGTGGCGCGGGCGGAGGGACTCCTGAACGCGAATGCCTCCCAGCGGCCGGTCCTGGAGCGCTTGGCCAAGCAGACCGTCTACCGCCTGGGGGTGCTGCTCGGCAGGGACCCGGGCGCGCTCGCCTCCGAGCTGGAGGCACCGGGAGCTATCCCGGGACCCCCCGAGGTCCCGCTGACGCTTCCCTCCGAGCTGCTCTCGCAGAGGCCGGACTTGAGACGGGCGGAGCGGGAGCTGGCCGCCGCGACGGCCCTCGTCGGCGTGGCCCGCGCCGATCTCTTCCCCCGATTCTCCATCCTCGGGAGCCTGGGCCGCCGCAGCGAGAACGCGGGCGACCTGAGCTCGAGCGTCAGCCAGTTCTGGGCCGTCGTGCCCCAGGTGCGCTGGCCCATCTTCTCCGGCGGCCGCATCCGGGCCAACATCCGCGTCCAGGACGCACGCCAGGAGCAGGCACTTCTGCAGTATGAGCGGTCGGTGCTGACCGCGCTCGAGGAGGTCGAGAACGCACTCTCCTCCCACACCCGGGAGTTGCGGCGCCAGGCGTCCCTCCGCGTCTCGGTGGCGGCGAATCACCGCGCCCTGGAGCTCGCCACGGACCGCTACACCAGCGGCCTGGAGAGCTTCCTCTCCGTCCTCGATGCCGAGCGCTCGGTCTATGCCGCCGAGGATCAGCTCGTGCAGAGCGAGCGGAACGCGGTGGTCAGCCTGATCGCTGTCTACAAGTCGCTGGGGGGCGGTTGGTTGCTCGGCGACGCCGCTCCGGAAGCGCCCCGATCATCGCTGCAAGAGGACTCCGTCCGGGATTTGACCGGCCACGGGCAATGAAAGAATACCCAGAGGAAGTCGTGGCCCCCGGGGCTTGGCGCACGCTGGCCTGGACGAGCCTCGCGGTCTTCATGGCCTCTCTCGACGCGACCATCCTGTTCGTGGCGTTCCCGAGCATCCGGGCAAGCTTTCCCGGGGTGTCGGCGGCGGACCTCTCCTGGATCTTGAACGCTTACACCATCGTCTATGCGGCGCTGCTCGTTCCGGCAGGGCGGCTGGCCGACCGCATGGGCCGGCGGCGCGTGTTCTTGTGGGGCGTGGGTGCGTTCACGCTGGGATCCCTGGCCTGTGCCCTGGCTCCGAGCCCTGTCTTGATCGTCGTCGGGCGCGTCCTCCAGGCCGCGGGGGGTGCGATGCTGACACCGTCATCGCTCGCCCTCGTGCTGGCCGAGTTTCCGCGCTCGAAGAGATCCCTGGCCGTCAGCGTGTGGGCGGCGGTGGGGGCGCTCGCGGCTGCCCTCGGCCCATCGCTTGGCGCCGCGATCATCCAATTCGGCGGCTGGCGGTGGGCGTTTCTGCTCAACCTGCCTTTCGGGGTTGCCGCTATGGCGAGCGGGAGCCGGGTTCTCACCGAATCGCGGGACCCCAGCGTCGGCGAGCTGCCGGATGTGCTCGGAGCGCTCCTCTTGATCTCCAGCATCGGCCTCCTCGCGTTCGGACTTGTCGGCGGTCGCGACAGGGGCGTGTTTCAAACTCTGGCCAGCCTGGGCACGAGCCTCGCCCTCCTGGCCTGGTTTTTGCGCCGTTCCCGAGTGGTCCCCTCCCCGGCGCTCGACCTGTCGCTCTTCGAATCCAGGAGCTTTCGGTATGCGAACCTGGCAACCCTGGTTTTCGGGGCGACGTTCACGGCGATGTTCTTGGGCTCGGTCCTCTTCTTGACCAATGTCTGGGGCTACTCGACCCTGCAGGCGGGCCTCGGGATGACGCCCGGGCCTTTGACGGTCGTCGTGGTGGCCCCCATGGCCGGCCGGTTGGCGGGGCGCTACGGGCACCGGCGGCTTCTCGTGCCCGGGGGTATCATATTCGGCCTCGCCTTCTTCATGCGCTACCTCATCACCAGCTCCGCACCTCGCTACCTGGCCGAATGGCTGCCCCCGTTGCTCCTGAGCGGCCTTGGCGTAGGCCTTGTTTTCCCCGTCCTGGCTGCGGCATCAACCTTTAGCCTGACCCCGAATCGGTTTGCCGTGGGTTCGGGAGTGAATCAGGCGATTCGCCAGATCGGATCCGTACTGGGCGTGGTCGCCGTCGTCGGGCTCGTGGGCCGGGCGCAAGGGCCAGCCGCTCTCTCGTCGTTCGCCCCCCTCTTCCTACTGCTGGGACTGGGTGGGTTCTCAACCGCCTTGATCTCCGCCGCGATCGATACCCGGCCGAGCGCCCCGCAATCTCCCGTCGCCTCCCTCGCCCTTGGCGCGGGGGGGCAGCGCGCGCAGCGGGTGCTGCGGAAGGAGTTGCATCCCCATGGCTGAGCCGCTCGAAAGGAACATTGAGAAGATGCGGCGTCAGAGCCCCAGCGGCTTTGCCCCGCCGATTGCTCAGCTCCTCGGCATCCGCGCCGTCTCCTTCGACGAGGGGAACGCCGTCCTGGAGCTCGAGGCCGAAGGGCGGCACGCCAACCCCATGGGCACGCTCCACGGGGGCGTGCTCTGTGACCTCGCCGACCTCGCCATGGGAGTCGCCTGCTACAGCACGCTCGGGGCCGGGGAGTCGTTCACGACCCTCGAACTCAAGATCAACTTCCTGAAGCCCATTTGGACCGGTAGGCTCACGGCGCGCGCGGAGGTCAAAAAGGGCGGCCGCTCCACGGCTTTTCTCACCTGCGACATCCACGACGACAAGAACTCTCTGGTGGCGGTGGCCAGCAGCACGTGCATGATCCTGCGTGGTGACGCGGCCCGGGGGCGTTGACCCAGAAAGAGCGCCCGCCGGCAACCGGAAAGGTCAAGCCCGGGTCAGGATCCCGAAGCGACCCTCCAGCTCGCCCGCCCCGCGATGCGTGATGCGCAGGGCGCGGGTCTTTGGGAGCCGCGCGACCCACCCCAGCGCGATGAGGCGCGAGAGGATGGCGGCGCCGAGGGCGCCGGCAACGTGCGGCCTGCGCTCCGTCCAGTCCAGACAGCGCCGCGCGAAGCGACGCCGGGAGCTGCGCAACGCGGCGGTATTCAGGCCGAAAGCCTCGAACCCGATCGGGCCTTCAGGGCCGAGCTCATAGTCCCGCTCTCCTCGGAGCTGGATCATGCGGGAGTTCTCGAAGGCACTCGCGAGCTCGACGGCCACGCGGCCCGCCAGATGGTCGTAGCACGAGCGCAGGTTGTAAAGGGCCCTCGCTTCGGGAGGGCGGGGCTGGCCGGCCGCGCGAGGGTTCGTGGCGATCACGCCGAGGGCCTCGACCGCGTGACCCACGTCGGGGCTGGCCATCGTGTAGTAGCGATGCCTGCCTTCGCGCTGCACGGTGAGCAACCCCCCCGCGACCAGCTTGGAAAGGTGCGCGCTGGCGGACTGGGCGGAGACCGCCGCGGCCCGCGCGAGCTCGCCCGCGGGCAGGGCCCGGCCGTCGGTCAGAGCGATCAGGATCGCCGCGCGAGCCGGCTCGCCGATGAGCTCGGCGACGGCGGCGATGGGGTAGGTGGCGTTCATAACCCCAAGTCTAGCCTTCCCGCGTCCTCCACGTTTCACGCGCCGCTGAAACATCCTCGTACCCCCGGTGCGTACCGTGGACCCTCGAGACTGGGGTCTCGCTATGGAAAGGATGCTCGATGATCACCCTCTGTATTCGGTATCGAATCGATCACAACAAGCAGCGCGACTTCGAAGTCTATGCCCGCAGCCTGTCCGAGCCCATAAAGCGCTGCGGGGGAGACTTGATCGGATATTTCCTGCCCACCCGGTTCGCGGGGCGCACGAACGAGGCCCTGGCGCTGATCTCGTTTGCGGACCTCGGCGCGTACGAGAGATACCGGGCGGCTCTCCTCAAGGACCCCGCGGCCGCAGAGAGCATCGCCCGCGTGGAGAGCGCCGACTGTATCGTCAGCGAGGATCGGGGATTCCTGCAGAGGGTTCCCTAGGAATACCGCAACTCACGATCCGCGCTCGTCGTCTCCAGGCTCTTGAACGCCGCACGGGAGCCCTGTCGCGTTTCCGCGCGCCCGGCTACTTCGCTTGGTCCGGGGAGCCGACCGCCGCGGGGGGTCCGCTCCTCTGCACCCGCGCCGCTACGCCGCGCCGGTAGGCGGAGGCAGACACGCCGAAGGTCCTTCGGAAGGCCTTCGCGAACGCGGTTTCGGACGTGTAGCCGACGGCCTCCGCCACCTCCGCAACGCGGGCGCCCTCGGGATGCAGGCGCCCTGCGGCGAGGTGCATGCGCCAGCGGGTCAGGTAGGCTAGCGGAGTCTCTCCGACGAGGGCCGCGAAGCGGTCTGTGAAGCGGGAGCGCGACATGCCGACCGCCGCGGCAAGGGAGGCCAGAGTCCAGCGACGGTTCGCTTGCTGGTGCAGAATCGACAACGCGTTTCCGACCTGCCGGTCCTTGAGGGCTCCCAGCCAGCCCCCGGAGCCCTCCGGCAGCGCCTCAACCCAGGCACGCAAAGCTTGGATGAAGACGACGTCCGTGAGGCGTGAGATCAGGGCCTGGGTCCCCGCCTGCGGATTTCTCGCCTCGACCGTGAGCAGTTTCACGCTGGTCTCCAGGAGGCTGCGCTCGTTGTGCGCGCTGCTCCGCAGGTGGATGAGGGAGGGGAGGGGGAGAGGGAAGAGTCGCCACCAACATCGGGTTCAGGGCCAGCGAAGCAGAAAGGGTGTGAGCGCGGTGTCGAACCCCGCCCTCGCGACGTGAGCGGCGGGTCTTTCATGACCGCCCTGCCTGATCCTCAACGCGGCGATCGGCTACCCAGTGCTCCTCGGCTCACGCTCAGCGTTCCGCCCGCCCGTAGCAGCTCCTCCCTCAGCTGCTGCGGCGAGCGTCCCGCCCTCGCCGCTGTCGTGGCAATCCTGAGATGCGGCCAGAGCGCCACGCGTACCGGGTCGGGCAAGACGTTATGTAGATACTCGAGAGCAGTTCCGCGGAGGATCGGGTCCTCGCTTCGCACCGCCCAGGCGGCGATCCGCATCGGTTCCCGCTCGAGAGCCAGCGACAGGAGCGTGAAGACATGGCCAAGGCTCCGCCCAGAGGGCGTCTCCCGAGGCTCGAGCCCCTCCCCGGGGGTTGCCTCCGTCATAGCCGCATCCTCGCTCCAGGACTCCGGGCCGGCCTCTAGTTCGCGCGCGGCGGCCGCGAACACGACCGCGGGCGGTACCTGGAGACCGGCGCTGCGTCGGGTGAGGCGCTCCAGCGTGCGCGCGCACTGCCGGCGGACTTCGAACTCGGGATCGGCCAGGGCGCTCAGCAACCCGTCGACCGCGCGCTGCGTCGGGCTCCCGCGCAGCACACGCGCGATCCGCCGGCGTACCACCGGTTCCAGGCGCTGATCGAGCAGCGCATCCACAAGCTGGCCGGTGGCGCGCGGGGCCGCGCGCCGCAGGGCACGCAGCGCGTCCAGAAAGAGGTCGTTGCGCGCCAGCAGCGGGATCACGTGCCCGATGAGGGCGGCGGGCAGCTCATCGAAGCGTTGCAGCGCGCGGCGCACCGCTTGCGGCTCGCCGGAACGAATCTCGCTCAAGGCCAGGAGGGCGGGATCGCCGGGGGCGGCGGAGGCTCCAGCGGTAGGCCTTTCACCCCGCAACGCCGCCACCTCGCGCAGCAATGCCTCGCGGTCGAAGGTCTCGCCGGTGTGGGCCAGGGTCATGAGCGTCGTGGCGTCGATGACCATGGCCACATCGAGCCGCACCGCGCCCGAGCGCAGGCTCTCTTCCAGCGCGGAGACATAGCCGCGGTGCAGCCGCCGGGAGACGGCGAGCGCAGCCAGAGCGGCGGCGCCGGCCAGGGCGAAGAGCACGCGAGTGCTATGGCCGCCGACCACGGGGACGAGGGTGAGCGCGACGATGCCCCCCCCCACCGTACCCAGCCGATCAAAGGCCACGTCGATGATCGCTTTCGTGGGCCGCTTCCGCCTCTGGGGCACGGCCGTGAACAGCAACTCGTACCCCGAGCGGAAGAGCGAGTTGTTCACGACGCCGTGGGTGCCCCGGGCGAGGAGCGCCGTCCAAAGCCGAGGCTCCAAGAACCCGACCAGCGCCGAGGCGAGCACCAGGCCCGGGCGCAACGCCACCGTGCCCGCCAACCCCAGGCGCTGGAGCGACGTGCGGGAGAGCGTGATCTGGGCCACTAGGGCCAAGAGGCTCACGCCCATGTGGAACAAGGAGAAGAATGACATGAGGGGCTGCCCACGGCCAAAGACAGCCGCGGCCTGGGCGTTGAGGAGGTAGTCGAGCAGGGCTTCTGTCGCCGCGCCGATGGTCACGAAGAGGGCCAGGTCGCGGAGGTACGGAGTCTCGAAGAGCATACGAAACCCGGCGAGCGGACCCGTGGCGACGTCATCATGGCGACTGCCGCGAGCGCTTGCGGGAGTGTTTGAGCCCAGCCGTCGGAGCGCGAGCAGGCAGACTACGTTGAAGGCCGCCAGCAGAGCCAGCATGGCCGGCACGGGCAGGAGACCGGCCGTACCCCATGCGATCAAGCCGCCCGTCACGCCGCCCAGCGACGCGCCGAGGCCGACGTGGCCCATCACGCGCCGGGCCGTGTAGGGGTCGAAACGCTCGTTCACCAGCGACCAGAATCCCGAGATCACGGTGGTGCCGAAAACGGCCATATGGAGGTACACGACCATCGCGGCCAGCCGGGGCTGGACCAGACTCAGCCCCCACTCCGCGAGCAGGAGGACGGTGCCCGTGGCCAGCGCCAGGGGGACGACGCGCGCCGGGGAGCGACGGGAGAGCGCGCTCGAGAAACCGAGCACGGCTAAGGCGGAAGCCACCGCCGCGCCGATCATCGCCAGCGGCAGGGCGGAGACAGGGAAGGAAGAGAGGAAGAGTGCGTCGCGGGTCGCCCTGCCCGCCACCTGCTGGGCGATGAGCGCGCCCGCGGCCACCGTGACCGCCACGACCGCGCTCCGGTGGCCGGGGTCCGTTGTGTGCTCCATACTCTCGGATGAGCGAGGGGCCGGGCACGCCGTGCCGCCTACGGTCGATGTTCCTCCACGGCTCCCTGGGCCAGCGCCTCGCGCTGTTCGGCTAGGAGCCTCCCAGGACCCGGCCGCGGGAGGCGATCACCTCGGCGTACCAAAGGGCGGAGTCCTTGAGCGTCCGCTTCTGCGTGGCGTAGTCCACATGGACGAGCCCAAAACGCTGCTTGTAACCCTCCGCCCACTCGAAGTTGTCCAGGATCGACCAGTGGAAGTATCCGAGGACGGGGACTTTGTCTTCGATGGCCCGTGCCAGCTCGGTCAGGTAGCGGGCCGTGAAGTCGATCCGCTGCGGGTCGTGCACGTGCCCGTCCCGGGAGATCCAGTCGCGGCAGGAGAGCCCGTTCTCCGTGATCACGACCGGCTTGCCGTAGCGCTCGAAAAAGAGGCGGGGGCCCCAGCGCAGGGCTTCCGGCGTCACCGGCCAATCGAAGCCGGTGATGGGGAAGCCCTCGGGAAGGGGCACCCTCTCGTAGGAGCCGTTCGCGACGCGTCGGACTTGGGCGCCCTGGTAGATGTTGGCGCCGAAGAAGTCGAGCGGCTGATGGATCGTCTCCAGGTCCCCGGCCTGGATCTCGGGCACGTCGCGCCCGAATAGCTCGAGACCGTCCTGGGGGTAGTGTCCGAGGAAGACGGGGTCCATCCACCAGGTGTTGTTCCAGCAGTCCTTCACTCGCACCGTGAACATGGCCTCCCGGGCCGCGGCCACGTCCCCCTCCGTGGCCGGCATGGCCACCATCCCCACGGGGGCGTAACCGATCCGGCATTCCCCCTTGGCCCGGGCCCGCAGGGCCAGGACCGACTTTCCATGGGCGCGGAGCGTGTTGTGCCCGGCGAGAAGGACCTCGGAGAAGGCCAGCTTGTCCCCCGGGGCGTGGATCCCTTGCTGATGCCCCAGCCCCAGGAACACCTGCGGCTCGTTGAGGGTCATCCAATGGGTGACGCGGTCGGACAGCCGGCCCGCCACGAGCGTCGCGTACTCGCCGAACCAGTCCGCGATATCCCGGTTCAGCCAGCCCCCGCGGCGGTAGAGGGCAAGGGGCAGGTCCCAGTGGAAGAGCGTCACCCAGGGGGTGATGCCCGCCTTCAGGAGCTCATCGACCAGCCGGTCGTAGAACTCGAGCCCCTTGGCGTTGGTGGCGCCGGTGCCCTCCGGCATCACCCGGGACCAGGAGATGCTCATCCTATAGGCGGTGAGGCCGATCCGCTTCATGAGCGCCACGTCCTCGGAGTAGCGGTGATAGTGGTCGCAGGCCACCGCTCCCGTCTGGTCGTTCCAGACCGCACCCGGCTTCCGGCAGAACATGTCCCAGACCGACTCCCCCCGGCCGTCCTCGCGCACCGCGCCCTCCACCTGATAGGCGGCGGTGGCGGCGCCCCAGACGAAGCTGGCCGGGAAAGCCGGCCGGCCGGCCGAGGGGGAGGTCGGGGGGACGGCCTCCGCCCGGGCCCAGGCGAAGGAAGCGGCGGAGGCGGCCAGGAACGTGCGCCGGCTCAGGCTTCGGGAATCCTCCGGGTTCTTGGCCATCATGACCTCCTTTGGCGGAAGGGTTGCCGGCCCAGAGTATAAGCATTGTGGACCCCGGGCGGCCCCCCCCCGTGGTAGCGTCGAGGCGTGGACAATGGCTTTTCGTGGTCGGTCTCCCGCCACGACACCTTCGCCACCTGCCGCCGGCGCTACTTCTACGCCTACTACGCCGCGGTCGAGGACCCCGAGATCCGGCGCCTGAAGAAGCTCTCCGCGCTCCCCCTCTGGGCGGGAAGCGTGGTCCACGACGCGATCGAGACTTTCCTGAAGAGCCACGACCACCTCCCCCCTCCCGAGGAGCAGGAGGCGCTCATCCGGGCCACCGTGCACTCCGGCATGCTCGCGGATTGGAAGGAGAGCGAGGTGGGATCGCTCCGCTTCCGGCTCTTCGAGCATGAGTACCAAGTCCCGGTGCAAGCGGAAGACAAGAAGATCCTGGTGGGAACGGTCATGCGCTCGCTGCGGAACTTCTTCCGCAGCGAGACCCTGCGCGAGGCGCTGGCGGCGGGAAAGGAACGCTGGTTGACGGTGGAGGATCTCGTCTCTTTCCACGTGGGGAGTGTCGAGGTCTTCCTGCGCATGGACCTCGCCTTCCGCGACCGCGATGGGCGGGTGGTGATCGTGGACTGGAAGACGGGCCGGGGGGAAGGACGCTTCAGCGAGGTCCAAGTCGCGGGCTACGCCCTCTATGCCTGCGAGAAGGGCTGGGTGCCGGCGCCGGAGGAGCTGCGGACGGAGCTGGCGTACCTCCTCCTGCCCCGCTACGTGCGCCGGTCCGTGGACACCCGGAAGCTGGCCGCCGCCCGGGCCTTCATCGAGAAGAGCGCGGGCAACATGAAGTCGCTGCTCCTCGATCCCGTGGCCAACCTGGCCCGGCTCGAGGACTTCCCCATGATCGAAAGGCCCCGCATCTGCCGCCGCTGCAATTTCCGACGGCTCTGCTTCCCGCGGGAGGAGGCCGTAGCGGCCCCCCTCGCCGCCCTGGCCTAACGCCTACTTCTTCAGGTATTTCGCGAAGAACGCGACCGTGCGCGCCCAGGCGTCCTTGGCCGCCGCCTCCCGGTAGCCGCCCCAGGGGTTGTTGACGTTGGCGAAGGCGTGGCCCGCCCCCTCGTAGATCTTGGCATCGATGGTCTTCCCCGCCGCCTTCAGGGCGGCTTCAAAGGTGCGGACCTGGTCGGGGGAGGGGCCCTTGTCCTCGGCCCCGTAGTTGCCCAGGATGGGGGCCTTGATCTTGGCGATGGCGTCGGCGTCGGTGGGCGGCGCCCCGTAGTAGGCCACCACCGCGGCCAGGCCAGGATCCTCGACTGCCAGGGCCAGGGACCAGCGGCCGCCCATGCACCAGCCGATGGAGCCCAGGCGGTCCTTCTTCACGTCCGGCCGCGCCCGGAGGGAGGCGAGGGCGGCCTTCAGGTCGCGCAGGATGCGGTCCGGGGGCGCACCCATCATGAGCTGGTGGGCCTCCTCCTGCTGGGCGGCCACCTTTCCCCGGTAGAGGTCCACGGCTAGCGCGAGGTAGCCCTCCTTGGCCAGGGCCCGGGCCTGGTCCTTCACCCAGTCGTTGAGGCCCCACCATTCCTGGATGACCACCACCGCGGGAAAGGGGCCCTTGCCTTCGGGCCGGGCGAGGAAGCCGGAGACCGTCTCCTCGCCGCTCTTGTAGCTCACCGTCTGCTCGGCCGCGGGGGCGGTCACGGCCACGAGCGCGGCCGCGACGAAGAAGGCGAATGCTTTTCTCATGAGTGTTCCTCCGCACCGGCCTCCCCCGGAGGGGGGGCCGCAGCATCATCCTTAATTTAAGGGTCAGGGGGTGGTCAAGACGGCGCGAGGGGCGGTCCCCTGGCCCACCTTGCCCATTTCGCTCCGGCGGCGGAGGACGGCGGCCACGATGACCAGCATCTCGAAGGCCACGAACCCCCCCACGTAGGCGTAGCCGCCGGAGCCGAACCCGTAGGAATGCAGGCCGGTGCCGAGCACGAAGTTCACGCCGTACCAGGCCATGAGGACGCCCAGGTAGCCGACGATCGACCCCACCGCGGTCCCGAATTCCTTGAACCAGCCGATCATTCGTCCGTGGAGAATGGCGAGATAGCCGAGGAGCGCAATCAAGGCCCAGGTCTCCTTGGGGTCCCAACCCCAGAACCGGCCCCACGAGTAGGAGGCCCACACCCCGCCCAGCATGGTGCCTGTGGCCAGGAAGAGCGTCCCCACCTGCAGCGCGCGGTAGAGGAAGGTGGACAGGCTCTGGAGGAGTGCCGTCCGCCGGGGAGCGAAGAAATAGAGGCCCAGATTGAGGTGGCCAATTCCCATGGCCAGCGTAAACGCGGCGTATCCGAGGGTGATGGTGAGCACGTGCACGGTGAGCCACATGTTGTCGCGCAGCACGGGAACCAGGGGCTCGATGGAGCCGTCCAGGATGGGCACGTTGTCGGCCAGGATGAGGCAGAAGGTGGCGAGCGCGGCCGCGCAGACCGCGAAGTAGCGCACCTTGTAGACGGCCTCGAAGATGAGGGCGAAGAGCATGGCCCCCCAGGCCACCCAGATCACGGACTCGTACATGTTCGTGACGGGCGGCCGCCCGGTGATGGTCATGCGCAGGATCATCCCGTAGGCATGGGCCACGAAGCCGCCCAGGACGAGAGCGAACCCGGCCCCGGTAAAGGCCCGGGAGGCGAGGGGGAAGCTCGCGAGCAGGGAGAGGAAGCCCAGCAGGTAGAGGAGCCAGGCCGTGCGGAAGGGCTTGAAGCGGTTGTAGTGGACCTCGATCCCGAGCTCCCGCGCCTGCGGGTAGATCTCCGGGGCCAGCTCCGCCAGCCGCCGCTTGAGAGCGGCCGCCGACGCACCCACGCTCACCCGGTCCCCGTCTCGGTAGGCCACGACCAGCGCGGCCAGGAGGGTTCGGATCCGCTGGACGGGAGGGGCCTCGATTTTTGCGAGGTCGGCAAGGGAGAACCAGGAGGCCGCGGCGTCGCCGGGTTGGGGGATGATGCGCAGACTCTCGCCCGAGAATATCCCGGCCAGGATGGAGAGGGTCTCGTAGAGGTTCGAGATCTCGCGCTCGATGGGGTCCAGCTTGGCCTCGCGGTCCTTCTGGACCTTCTGGTGGACGGCCTCCGCGGCGGCCAGGAAACCGGGGTGGGAGGCGAGCTCCTGCAAAGAGTAGAGATCCCGCCCCGGGGGCAGGCCCGCGGCCTGGCGCAGGCCGGCGTGCGTGACCTTCACCATCTTGACCTCGCGCCAGCGCTCGGGGGCGGCCAGCATGGCCACCACCCACTCCACGGGGTCGAGGCCCAGTACGGATTCGAACCCGAAGGGTTTCGCCCCCGCCACGCGCCGGGCGGTCTCGCGGGCAAAAGTGTCCAGGGGCTTGCTGCGCCCCCCGTCCTGGATGGCGACGGTACGAAGGGGTTCGAGCTCGCCCCCCACCAGGCGGAGGCCGGGGGGAGGTTCAGGCTCCGCTACGAGCCGGCTGGGCAGGGCCAGAGCGGCCAGCAACAGGATCAGCGGCCGGTGCTTCATTGCGACTCTCCCGTCTTTGGTGAGCCTCTTTGGCCCGCGCGGCCTGGCGCCGGGCCAGATACGGCTTCAGGTAGAACATCCAGGCCACCCCCGACGCGATCAGAGCCACCCCCAGGTAGACGAGGGGCAGCCCGGGGGCGCGGGCCACCGAGAAGATCGACATCATGGGCGTTCCTTCCACGAAGGAGGCCTGGAAGAAGATGTACCCGCGATAATGGAGCGGGTTGTTCATGGAGATGTGGTGCTCGGACGTGCCCCGCTCGGGGTCGTCGACGCGGACCCAGCTCTCGTAGGTGGCGGGCATGTTCGAGCCCGGGTATTTGTCGGAGTTGAACTTCACGAGGGTGACCCGGAAAGGCACCTCGAGCTCGGGCGCCCGGTAGGCGACGCTGGCCCGGCCTCCCGCGAAGGGGATGGTCCGGCGCTCCGTCCACAGGACCCACTCCGGCGCGGTCCTCTCCCCGGCCCCCTCCAGGCGAACCCTGACCGCGGGCATCCGCCGCTCCTCTTTCGCGGGACTAGGGGCGGGGGCGACGCTCCTGCGCGCCACGGCCGCGGCCAGAAAACGCTCGACCGTCACCGCCATCCCCAAGCTGGGGGTGGCCAAGGGCTTGCCCACTTCCACCGCCCCGGGCCCCGCGGGGCCGGAGGCGCGGTAGAGGAGCCGGCCCGGCGGAACCAGCACGAAGCTCAAGTGGCTCTTGCCTTCGCCCGCCCGCAGGAGCTGGCGAGCCTCCGTCTCGGAGGAGGCGCGCCGGAAGTCAAGCGACACCGGGCCCAGGTCCAGCTGGCTTCGGCTGGGGTCGTCCGCGAGCAGCCAGGCGTCCTGGGTGGCAAAGGGCGCCTGGAGGTTGAGGTGCAGGGCGGGAAGACCCTCCGCCCCCGCCTCGAAGGTCTCGCTCACCTCCACGTGGGGGGCATAGCCCTCCGCGACCAGGGTCACCCCGCTCCCGGGCATCGGGAAGCGCTGCTCGGCATCGGTGCGGGGGGGCCGGCCCTCGAACTCCACGGGAAAGCGGGCTCCGTGGCCGGCCGGACCGGGAAGGCTGACGAACAGGGCTTTGTCGAGAAGGGTGACCCGGTCCGTGCTCTCCCCCTCGAAGAGGGCCATGTTCGAGTCGAGCCCGGTGTGCAGGGAGACGAGCGAGCCCGCGAGGAGGATGAGGATCCCGATGTGGGCGAGGACGAAGCCGATGTGGTGCTTCTTCCAGGGCCAGCGGCTGATCATTACGGAAAAGATGTTGACCCCGAGGAGGCCGAGCAGGAGGGTGAAGCCCGGGGTGCGGTAGATCTCGCGCTGGACGGCGGCGGTGCCGTGCTCCATCTCGTAGAAGGTGGCGAAGGCGCAGGTCCCGGCCAGGGTGAGAATCACGACTACCGCCAGGCGGAGAGAGGCCAAGCCATCGAGAAGCCGGCTACCGAGAGGGCCTTGTTTCATGACTTTCGCGAAGCTCGTTCGGACGCCTGGCCGGGGCTACTTGAGGATTCATATGCGCCGGACGACTAAGTACGATTCTAGGTTCGCCTCCGGGGGGTGTCAATGAACCGCCCCGGCCGGAGTGACTCCAGTCACGGAGTTGACAGGCACCGCCGCCGCCGCCGTGCGCCTTTTTGCCCGATGTGGCGCGTCCATGGCTCCCTCTCCGGCAAACCGCCTTAACCAACCTGCCCAGATCTCGCGATGTGGGGGCGCACCCGTAGCATGACGGAAAATTTTAGGCGTTGCACCGATGGGTCCACGGAATTCCTATGGGGGGGCGTGGTGCGCGACGGTCGACGCAAGCAGTAAGTCTCTGATGAGCCTGCCTCAAGGTGCCGCGGCCATTGGCCCCGCCGCTGGCGCGAAGATTGCTTCCCTCGATCGGTTTCGAGAGAGGAGCCCAACGATGTCCAGGCCTTCACGCCGAGCCCTGCGCTCAGCCGTCGGTGTTGTCGCCGTGTCCTCCGCCTTGCTCTGGGCCCGGCCGGCCGCCGCCCAGGGTTGAGTGCTGGTTCGTCAGAACGCGCCCGTGTTCGGCGCGTCCGCTAGCGACTACCTGGCCGCCCACACCTGGCAAGTCGGCCTTTCCTACCGGGGGCTCAAATCGGACGATCACTATGTCGGCACCCAGGAACAGCTCCAGCGACATCAGCTGGGCAACTTCGTCATCAACCGCCAGAACGTCGTCGACCTGTCGGTCACGCGCGCTCTGAACGCGCGGCTCAGCCTCTCGGCCAGCGTGCCCCTCGTGATCGCCTCCTGGTCGATACCCTTGCCCGTTCAGCCCGTGCCCGGGCCCCGCGTGCAGCAGAACGCGTGGGGGATTGGCGACATCGTGCTCACTGGGCGGTCGTGGCTGCTCGATCCCGGAAGAGCGGAGCGTGGAAACGCCTCGCTCGGACTCGGGATCAAGGTGCCCACGGGATCCTCGGGGGTGAAGGACCTGTACCCGGACCTCTCCGGCCGCAATTCCGCCCTAAAGGTCGTGGACCAGTCCATCCAACCGGGAGACGGCGGCTGGGGGATTGTCGGCGAGGCGGCCGGCTTCTGGCGGATCGGCGGCGTGACCGCGTTCGCGAGCGGCACCTATCTTGCCAATCCAAAAGACACGAATGGTCAAGCCTCGATCATTACCGGTCTCGGGGCTGCCGTCACCGCGGGCACCGCCAATCGGCTCGTGAACTCGGTGCCCGACCAATACCTTGCGCGCGCGGGGGTGGCGCTGCCCGCGGGCGTGCGAGGACTGGGAGCCAGCCTCGCCGTACGCGTGGAGGGGCAGCCTCGCTACGATCTGATCGGCCGCAGCGACGGCTTCCGCCGCCCCGGGAAGGAGATGTTCCTCGAGCCCGGGCTGACCTTCGTGCGCGGCCGCTCTACCTGGTCGGCGAGCGTGCCGATCGCCTTCTATCGCAACCGGTACCCCGACCCCTACACGGGGGCACCGGGGGACGCGACGTTTCCGAATTTCATCGCCCTCGTGGGCGTCTCGACCCGGCTCGGAAAATAGCGCTCGGCCGGGTCGCCGAGTGCTTCAACTGCCGGGAGACATCCATCCCGAGCCAGCCGAGCCGGAAGAATCGTCCGCTTTCGCCCCGGCGGTTGACGGTGCCGCCCTTAACTCCTAGAATCAGCGAGCTCAACCGGGAATCCCGAGAGCGCACAAGGAGACACATCATGGCCACCCTGCGGCTCGTCCCCGCCTCCGGGTCCCCGATCGAGATCACCCGCGACGAGGTCGTCGTCGGCCGCGATCCCGGCGGCGACGTCATCCTTCCCGACGGCTCGGTCTCCCGCAAGCATGCGCGCATCGAGAGACGCGGCACCAGCTGGGCGGTGGTCGACCAGGGCAGTGCCAACGGCACCTTCCTCGACAGCCGGCGGATCGCGGAGGAGGTCCTGCACCACGGCCAGGAGCTGCGTTTCGGGGCCCTGAGTTTCAGGGTGGAGATCGAGGGCGAGGAGGACCCGGGCGCCACCGTGGCGGGCTTCGCCCATCCGGAGGCCACCTACATTGCACCCACGCCTCTCGCCCCACCCACCACTCCCCTCCGCGCGCCCTCGCCCTCGGCCCGGCCCACGGGCGCCTCACCCGCCCCGCCCCCCGCTCCCCCCAGCGCGGCGGCTGCCCGCGAGCGCTTCCGCGCCGGCGCGCCGCCCAGCGGCGGGACGCCCCCCCCCACGCCCCCGAGCGGCGCCCCCGCTTCCCCTGTCCCCCAGATGCCGGCCCAACCCCTGCCCGCCAAGAAGGGCAAGGGGCCTCTTTTCTGGTTTGGGACGGGATGCTGCGGCTGCCTGATCCTGGTCCTTCTGGTGGCCTTGCTCGGGTTTGGCGGCATCTTCCTGATGACCAAGGGTGCGGCGGACGCGGTCAAGGCGGAAATGGAAGAGATCAAGGGGGGTCAGCTCGACCGCGCCTACGATGGGCTGAGCGCGAGCTATCGGGCGCAGCTATCGCGGCGGGATTTCGAGCAGCTCGTGGCCCGGCATCCCGGGCTCCATGACAACGCCGACGTTATGTTCTGGAAGCGCTCGGTGGACAACGACGCCGGCACGGTGAGCGGCGTCCTGACCCCGCGCTCGGGGCGACCGGAGCAAGTAACCTTCAAGCTGGTAAAGGAGGGCGGGGTCTGGAAGATCTCGGCCATCGAGTTCTCGGACGAGGGCTCGACCTCGGGGGACCTCTCCCCGCCCGCCCGAGGGCGGGGTTGAACGGGCCCGCCCCTACCCCGGAGCCGATCGAGGTCAGGCACGAGAAGGGGGCCCGGCGGCTGGTGGTCTCCTGGGACGACGGCCACTCCTCCACCTTCCCCCTCGACTACTTGAGAAGCTGGTGCCCCTGCGCATCCTGCCAAGGCCACGCCCCCAACGCGAAATACCTGGACCTTCACGATCAGGAGCTCGTCCAGGTGGAAGCGGTCGGCAACTACGCGCTCGCGCCGACCTGGGGAGACGGCCACAACACCGGCATCTACAGCTTCCGCTTGCTGCGGGCGCTCTGCCCCTGCCCCGCCTGCGGGGGGGAGAAGCGCTGACTCA
>DATMML010000090.1 GCA_035570235.1 Vicinamibacteria bacterium
AGCTCGTCCAGGTGGAAGCGGTCGGCAACTACGCGCTCGCGCCGACCTGGGGAGACGGCCACAACACCGGCATCTACAGCTTCCGCTTGCTGCGGGCGCTCTGCCCCTGCCCCGCCTGCGGGGGGGAGAAGCGCTGACTCAAGGCAACACCCGAAAGCGCGTCCGCTCCCGCACCGCCTCCACCGCACGCGCGTAGTCGGGCGAATCGAGGTAGCCCTTAAGCCCCCGGGTGAGGGGGGACACCATCTCTCCTGGCTCCCAAGCCGCCCGCCCCTCCCCCGCCTCCTCCACCCGCCCCTCCTCGAGCGCGGCCGAGGCGTCGGCCACGGAGAGCGCGCCCAGATCGCGGGCCAGGGCCTCGAAACGCCCCTCCCGGGCGGGGGAGATAAAGCGAAAGGCGCGGCGGTAGAAGGCGGCGTTGTGAAAGTACTGGGGGTAGTTGACGAGGCCGTCCTTCCCCCACTCCTCCGCCCAGAGCAGAAGGCGCTCGTAGAACCGGCGGGAGAGGCCGAGGCCGGGGTAGCGCTGACCGGGAAGGCGCGGCCGGTCGGGGGTGAAGGCGGCCGCCGGGTCTTGGAGGGAGAGCCAGCGCATGGAGAGGAAGGACAAGAGCTCCAGGCCGAGCCGGAAGAGCCCGGGCTCCTTGAGAAGGGCGGAGGCCTCGGCGAGCCGGAGGTCCACGAGCGTCGCCCGGGCGTCCCCGGACAGGATCCGAAGCCGGTGCTCCCCGCCCTCGATGCTGGTCCGGAGGAGAACGTCGCCGTAGCCCCGCGCGGCAAGCCCGGCCAGGATCCCCGCCTCCTCCATTTCGTGGCGCACGGTGGCGGGGTCCAGGCGCCCCAGGAAGAGCTTGTTCCCGAGGGGGGGCACCTCGACCTCAGCCGGCCGCAGGTCGATGAAGGGCGGCCGCGGCTTCATGCCGGTTCCAGGTGGACCACCACGTCGACGATGTCCTGCCGCGCCTGGGTGAGCGCCCGCTCGATGCGGTTGGCGACCTCATGGGCGGCCCGAAGCGTCAAGTCCCCGTCCAGCTGGACCACGAGGTCGACATACACGGCGTCTGCGCTTCCCCGCGTGCGGACCTCCCGGATGTCCCGGACCTCCCTCATCCCGGCCAGGAGGGCGGCGATCATCTCGGGGGGGATGGCGGCCCGGTCGGTGAGGACGTGGAAAGCGCCCACCAGGATCTTGACCGCTTGCCACGCGATCACGGCGGCGATGGCCACCGCCACCGCCGCGTCCGCCCAGGGCAGGCGGGCTTTGGCTCCCGCGAAGGAGGCGATCACCCCCAAGGAGGTGTAGAGATCGGCGCGGGTGTGGGCGGAGTCGGCGAGGAGGAAATCGCTCCGGAGCCGCCGGCCTTCTCCTCGCTCGTAGACGACCACGAAGAGGTTCACGGCCATGGTCGCGATCATGACCGCCCAATTGAGGATGCCGATCTGGGGCAGCGTGGCCTGGGCGGCGTGCTCGAGGGCCCCCTGCACGACCCCGTAGGCTAGGGCCAAGAGCGCGGCCCCGATGAGGATGGTGGCCGCGTTCTCGAACTTGCGGTGACCGTAGGGGTGTCCGCGGTCGGGGGGGGCGTAGGAGAAAGAGGCCACCAGGAGGCCCAGAATGTTGTCCGCGCCGTCGAGGAGGCTATGGTAGCCGTCCGCCACCATGGACAGGCTTCCCGAGAGCGTGCCCACCAGGATCTTGCTCCCGCTGACCGCGAGGTTGAGGAGGAGGGTCAAGAGGAGAACCTTGCGGACGGCGCGGCTGCGGACGTCGGGCGAGGGGGGCGGCATCACTTCATCCGCGCGCCCTTCTCCTCGATCGAGAAGATCCAGCCCACCACCTTGCCGGGCTGGATGTACTCCTCCGGGCCCCAGAACTGGCGGTCGCGCAGGAAGCGCGACGAGGTCTCGTCGGGGGGAATCGCGCCCACTTCCCTCTCGATGCGCTCAAAGCGGTCCCTCCAGAGGGACATGTTCGCTTCCCGGAGGTCGACCCAGCCCGCACGCGCCCAGGCCTCCAGGCTCTCGGGCGTCACCGGGTGCGCCTCGGCGGGCGCGGAGACGGGGGGGATCTTGCACTCCGGACCCCGCAGCAGGCGTCCGTCGGGCAGGAGGATGGGGATGCCGATGGAAATGATTTCGGACCGGCGGGCGGGATCGCTCCTCAGGAGCTCGGCTACCCGTTGGGACATCTCGACGGGCGCGGCCGTGCGCACCCGGCCCATGGTCTCGTAGGCGCGGCGCAGGAGGTCGGCCTCGTGCAGGAGCTTGGATAGCCGCGGGGGGCCCAGGTTCTCGAAGGCCACGCTCCGCACCTGGTGTCGCTCCTCCTGCTCCCGGAGCTTCTCTAGAGCCCAGTGCCGCATGAGCCCCGCCCGGTAGGTGGGGCCCATGACCGCATTGTCGAGGGCGTTGATGACCTCGTGGCCGGTGTTGCCGCCCATCAGCTCCCGGGCCACCACGTCCGCGATCTCCTCCGGGGTCACGAACTCCATCTGCTCGCTGGTGGTGATGGCCGCGAACTCCTCCAGGGAGAAGATGCCGTTCTCGCCGGTGTCGATGAAGACGCTCTTCAGGGTCTGGCCGGTGGCGCGACCCCGCCGGGGGTCGAGGGGCGAGAATCGGTCCCCGGGGCGCAAGGTCTCGGCCTCCCCCGGCTCGGCGTCGTAGAGCGGGACCGGGCTCCCCCCCCGCAGGATCTCCCCGAACCCGATCCTCTTCCAAGCGATGGCGGCGGCGGGCTTGATCTCCTTGGTGATGGGTCCGCCGGGCGTCCGCGCCATCAGGAACAGGAGCAGGGTGTGGGCTCCCGCCAGCGCGCTCTTGGCGAGCAGCACCCGAGAGGGCTTCTCCTCGGAGTGGGTGTAGGGGATGTTGAGGCCCATCCCCCCCGTGCCCGAGGTGCCGATCTTGATGTAGGCCTTGGTCCCCGCCTTCACCATGGACTGGTAGAGCACTTGGACGTGGCGGATGAGCTGGGGCACGTAGTCCGTGACGAGCAGCATCTCCAGGCTCTCGCGCAGGTCGGTCCCCGCCTTCAGGGCCGCGTGGGCGAGCCGGCTCGTCTTGTATACGTCCTGGTAGGCGATCCCGGTGGCGGTGTTCACGGCATCCACGATCACGTCCGGGGTTAAGCCGGTGATGAGCTGGTGGAGATAGTAGGGAGCGGCCGCGGGCTCGGAGAGGGGCTCGATCAGGCTCTCGATGAGGCGGGCGCGGTGGGCGGGGTCGGCAAAGACCTCGCGCCGCGGCCGGTCCTTCACATCCGCGAAGGCGAAGATGTCCCCCCAGGCGGGGATGAGCTCGACCGTCCCCGCCTCGGGCCGGAGGCTCCGGACCGCGTCCTCCGCCTCCTCCCGCTTCAGAGAAAGGAGGGTCAGCCGGCGGGGGTGCTGGCGCAGAAGGCGGCGGGCCACGGCCTGCCCCACCAGGCCGTAGCCGCCGAGGATCAGGACGTGCTTGCCGGCAGGGTCCAAAAGAGGGGTCCGGCCCTCAGGCTTCTTGCTCTCCCACCAGAGCCAGCCGCCCGCCGTTCTCGAGGAGCGACAGCACGGCCGTGTAAAAGAACCCCGACTGGAAGAGCAGGATGAAGGGCAGCGTTCCGTAGATCTGGTAGACGGCGGCGTAGTAGGCCATGAACGTGAAGTAGACGCCGAGCATCAGCTCCAGGAGGGGCAGCACGCTCGAACTCCCCCGGTAGCGCTTCTGCCTCCAATCGTCTCCCGCCCCCTCGATACGGTACTTGGGGGTGCGGGTGAACTCGCTGCGCCGGCCGAAGAGGCCCTCCAGCACGGCCTTGGCGTTGTTCACGGAGAGGCCGATGCCGACGGAGAGGACGGCGGGCAGGTACTTGAGCCGGCTCTTCCAGACCTCCCCGAATACCTCTTTCTGGCTGAAGAGGTAGAACGAGCACACGCTCATGGTAGCGCCCAGGAAGAGGGGCACGTCCACCAGCATCATCTCGTACCAGCCCATGTTGTACCGGATCACCATGGCCGGGAACATCAGGATGGAGAGGAGCACCATCAGGGGATAGGCGAAGTTGGCGCAGAGATGGAAGGCGGCCTCGATCTTGATGGGGAGGGGCAGGCCCGAGGCCAGCAAACGGGGCAGAAGCTTCTTGCAGGTCTGGACCGAGCCTTTGGCCCAGCGGTGCTGCTGGCTCTTGAAGGCATTCATCTCCACCGGAACTTCGGCGGGGGAGACCACGTCCTGCATGAAGACGAACCGCCAGCCCCGCATCTGGGCCCGGTACGAGAGGTCCAGGTCCTCGGTGAGGGTGTCGTGCTGCCAGCCGCCGGCGTCGGTGATGACCGTGCGTCGCCAGATTCCGGCCGTGCCGTTGAAGTTGAAGAAGCGTCCGGAGCGATTGCGGCCCCCGTGCTCCAGGATGAAGTGCCCGTCGAGAAGGATGGACTGGACCTGGGTCAGTAGAGAGTAGTTGCGGTTGATATGCCCCCAACGCACCTGGACCATTCCCACCTTCGGGTCCTGGAAGTGGCCGAGGGTCTTCTCCAGGAAGTCGGGAGGGGCCACGAAGTCGGCGTCGAAGATGAGGATAAACTCACCGCTCGCCACCTGGAGGCCCGCGTCCAGCGCTCCCGCCTTGAAGCCCGTCCGGTCGTCCCGACGGAGGTGTTGGATGTCGAAGCCTTGGCCACGGTAACGGTCGACGGCGGCCCGGCAGAGGGCGGTGGTCTCGTCGGTGGAGTCATCCAGAACCTGGATCTCCAAGAGCTCGCGGGGGTAGCGGATGCGACAGACGGAATCGAGCAACCGCTCCACCACGTACATCTCGTTGTAGATCGGGAGCTGGACGGTGACCCGCGGCAGATGCTCCGGGGGAGGGACGGGGAGAGCCCGGCCGGCGCGGTTCCGGAAGTAAAGGTAGACCATCACGTAGCGGTGGAAGCCGAGGACGGCGAGAATGACGAGGGTGAGGAAGTAAAGACCGAGGATGGCGAACTCGAGTGGGTTCATGGCTTGGGGGACGAGACCTCCTCCTGCACGGGCACGCGTCGCGACCCGCCGGCCGGCAGCCGGCGCGGATTCACCTCACGACGCCTTGCCTGCGCTCGTTGCCGATCGCCGGGGGGCGCCCCTTGACACAGCTTGAAACCGCAAGGGAACATTCAAGCTCGCGAGCACATCGCGGCCGCGACCCTTCGGGAACAGACAAGGAACCGCTAATGCCGCGGGGTACGAACGTGAAGTGTAGCCGAGCCGCAGGATAAGTCAATGGACCCGAAGGATCTTCGCGCGCTCTTACAAAAGGTCCGGGAGGGGGCCTTAAGCCCGGAGGCCGCGGCCGAACGCCTCAAGAGCTTGCCCTACGAGGACCTGGGGTTCGCCAAGGTGGACCACCACCGCGCCTTGCGCCGGGGCTTCCCGGAAGCGATTTTTGGGGCGGGCAAAACCCCCGAGCAGATCGCGGCCATCGCCGACCGCATTGCCGGGCGGGGCCAGAACGTGCTCGTGACCCGGACCACGGAGTCGGCCCACCATGCGGTGGCCGCGTCCTGGCCGGCGGCGCGCTTTCACGAGCTCGCCCGCTGCCTGACCCTGGAGCTCACACCTCCGAGCGTCCTCCCCGGCCGGGTGGCCGTCGTGTGTGCGGGCACCTCGGATGTGCCGGCGGCCGAGGAAGCTGGCCTCACCGCCAGCTTCCATGGCGCGGTGGTGGACCGAATCTACGACGTAGGGGTGGCCGGCCTCCACCGCCTGCTCGACCGCGCGGAGTCCATCCGTCAGGCCCGGGTCGTGATCGTGGTGGCGGGCATGGAAGGGGCGCTTCCCTCCGTGGTGGGCGGCCTCGTGGACGCTCCCGTCATCGCCGTGCCCACGAGCATCGGCTACGGGGCGGCGTTTGGGGGCCTGGCCGCCCTGCTGGGCATGCTGAACTCCTGCTCGTCCGGGGTGGCCGTCGTCAACATCGACAACGGATTCGGTGCCGGCTACCTGGCGAGCCTTATCCTGCGCACAGGCCAAAAAAGCGATCCCCTCGGACCTTGACAAAACCATTGATTCTTCACATCTTGTAGGTAGTCCTGTCCCGGCCCAGAGGTCTGGATGGCGAGGCGGCGGGAGAGGGGGGGCATGGGCCGGATCCCATCCGTGTCCCCGACCCTAAACCACAGAATGGTCTGTGTTTCTCCTAGAGGCCCTGGCTGTTGATCAGGGGCCGGTTCCGCGTGGGCGGCGGTGGCAGGACGAGTCGTGGAGGCAGCGACGGTTGAACGCGAACACGCTTAGAGCTCTGGAGTTTGACAAAATTCGGGCGTTGTTGCTGATGCTGGCGGGGTCCGTCCCAGGCAAGTCCAGGATCGAGGCCCTCCTCCCCCAGACCGAGCTCTCCTCCGTCCGCGATGCCCTCGCCGTGACCACGGAGGCGGTCGCCCTCGTGCGCGCGGTGGGCCGGCAGCCTTATCACGACCTCCCCGACCTTTCGGAGATCCTGCCCGCCGCCCGGGTCGCTGGGCTCCACCTGGCCTCCACCGCTTTGCTGGAGGTGGCCTCCTTCATCGAGGGAGGAGGGGAGATCGCGCGGCGGGTGAGGGCGGAGGCGGACGTGCCCCGCCTTTCTCGCCTGGCCTCCGAGGTCAGGGACCTGACCGCGGTGGCTAGCGCGATTCGACGGGCGATCCTCCCCTCGGGAGAGGTGGCGGACGAGGCTTCCCCCAAGCTCGCGGAGGCCCGGCGGGCCCTCGCCCGCCTCCGCGTCCAGCTCACGAGCGTGATGGAGTCGTTCCTGCATGGCAAGGAGGCCGACCGCCTCCTGCAGGACAAGCTCGTCACTACTCGAAACGACCGCTACGTGCTTCTCCTCAAGGCCGAGCACCGCGGCCAGATCCCCGGCATCATCCACGGCAGCTCGGGCTCGGGGGCGAGCCTTTTCGTGGAGCCTTTGCCCGCAGTGGAGCTGAACAACGACATCGTCTCCCTGCAGGACGAAGAGCGGCGGGAGGTCGTTCGCATCCTCCAGGAACTGACCGCGCGCGTGGGCGAGCACGCGGGCGACCTCGAGCGGGCCTGGGGCGTGCTCGGGCAGCTCGATACCGCGCAGGCCATGGCCCTCCTGGCCCGGGACATGGATGCCATAGCACCCGTGGTGGGCGAGGAGCTTGAGCTCGTCGCCGCCCGCCATCCCCTCCTGATGTCGCACTTGGCGGAGCGTCTGGGCATCGATCGGCGTTCACACCGGGAGCCGGTGCCGGTCAGCATCCGGGTCGGCGGGGACGCGCCTGTGCTCGTCATCTCCGGCCCCAACACGGGCGGGAAGACCGTGGCCCTCAAGACCGTAGGTCTATTGGCGCTCATGGCCCAGTGTGGTCTCCACATCCCCGCTGCCCCCGGCAGCCGGCTGCCGGTTTTCCGGCGGCTCTACGCCGACATCGGCGACGAGCAGTCGATCGCCGCCAACCTCTCGACCTTCTCCGCCCACCTAGCCACCATCGTGGAGATGACGCACGATCTCTCCTTGCCGTCGCTGGTCCTGCTCGACGAGGTTGGCGCGGGCACCGACCCGACGGAGGGGGGGGCGCTCGGGGTCGCCATCGTGGACCAGTTCCGGAGCCGGGGGGCCATGGTGGTGGCCACCACCCACCACGGCCTCCTGAAGGCCTACGCGCAGTCCACGGCCGGGGTCGCCTGCGCCTCCTTTGGCTATGATCCCGCGACCTACGAGCCCACCTACCGGCTCGCCCTGGGAGTGCCCGGTCGCAGCCTGGCCCTGGAGATGGCCGAGCGCTTGGGCCTGCCGGCGGCGGTGATCGCGGATGCCCGCTCTCGGCGCGACGAAAAGGAGGCCCAGGCCGAGGCCCTCCTGAAGCAGCTGGAGGAGGAGCAGGCTGCCCTGGACGCGGAGGCCGCGCGGATGGCGGAGATGCGAGCCGAGCTGGAGGCCGCGCGGATGGCGGAGATGCGAGCCGAGCTGGAGCTCTTGGCCCGCAAGCGCACGGAGGCGGAAGCCTTCGTCCGGGAACTCGGTCGCAAGGGTGAGGAGGCGGCCCGCAAGGCAGCGGACGCCATCGCGGAGGCGGTGGCCCGCGTGGAGGCCGCGCGCGGGTCCCCCGCCGCCGTGGCCTCGCGGGCGAGGGAGAGGGCGCTGCGGTCGATCCGCGCCGTCCAGGACGAGGTTCTGCGCGACCCGGAGCTGGGGCTAGAGCCGGAGGGCGAGCGGGCGGGGCCCCTGGCGGTGGGGATGCGGGTTCGCGCCGCCACCCTGGGGATCACGGGCGAGGTCCTGGCCCTCCACGGACAGGAGGCGGAGGTCGCGGTGGGAGGCAAGCGGCTGCGGGTGCCGCAGGCTGAGCTCAGGCCCCTCCCCCTCCGACCCGCGGGACCGGGGGCGGCCTCGCCCGCGGTGACGGTCACGAAGAAGGGTCAGGTCGCGGCCGAAATCAACCTCCTGGGCCTCACCGTGGACGAAGCCCTCCCCCGGGTGGACAAGCTGCTGGACGACGCCGCTCTCTCGGACCGGCGCCAGATCCGCGTCATCCACGGCTTCGGAGAGGGACGTCTGCGCAAGGCGGTGGCCGGCCTCTTGCAAGGACATCCCCATGTGGCGGCGTGGCGCGCCGGGCATGCGGGAGAAGGGGGCGGCGGGGTCACGATCGTGGAGCTGAAGGAATGAGGACGGTCGGAGAAACCGGCGCGCGGAGGGGACGGGGGCTCCCCTCATCCTCCGCGATCGCGGGGGCGGGGAGGCGATAAGTCGATGGCGTTTCCCGAGAGCTTCGTGGAGGAGGTGCGGCGCGCGGCCGACATCGTGCGCGTGATCTCCGACCACGTGGCCCTGAAGAAGATGGGGACCTCCTGGAAGGGCCTCTGTCCTTTCCACCAGGAGAAGACCCCCTCCTTCAACGTGCGCGCCGAGCCCGCGGTGTTCCACTGCTTCGGCTGCGGGGTGGGCGGCGACGTCTTCAAGTTCCTCATGTTGCACGAGCGGCTCAGTTTCCCGGAGGCGGTGGAAGGCCTGGCCCGGCGCCACGGCGTCCCCGTCCCCGAGAACCGGTTCGAGGCCGGGCCCGACCGCAAGGAGCGCGAGGAAATGCTGGCCTTGATGGAGGCGGCGGCCCAGCACTTCACGCACACGCTCTGGGCGGGAGCGGGGTCGAAGGCGCGGGAGTACCTTCTGGGCCGCGGCTTCAAGAAGGAGACCCTGGAGGGCATCCGCGCGGGTGCGGCCCGCGACGCTTGGGACGATCTCCTGGGCGCGCTGCGGGGGAAGTTCGCGCCCACCGCGCTGCAGGCGGCGGGGATGGCCCTGCCCCGGTCGGACAAGAGCGGCTACTACGACCGCTTCCGCAACCGGGCCGTCTTCCCCATCCTGAGCGAGTCGGGCAAGGTGGTTGCTTTCGGCGCCCGCAGCCTGGACGGCAGCGAGCCCAAGTACCTGAACTCGCCCGAGACTGCCATCTACCAGAAGAGCCGGACGCTCTACGGGCTCTCCTGGGCCAAGGAGGCGATCCGGAGGGAAGGCCGGGTCGTCCTGATGGAGGGCTATCTGGACGTGGCGCGGGCGCGGGAGGGGGGGGTCGAGGAGGCGGTGGCCACCTGCGGCACCGCCCTGACCCCTGGCCAGGCGCGGCTTCTCCACCGATTCGCGGACCGGGTGGTCGTGAACTTCGACCAGGACGACGCGGGGCAGAAGGCGGCGCGCAAGGGCTTCGACGCGCTGCTGGAAGAGAACCTGCGGGTCCAGGTGGTGGAGCTGCCGGAGGGCCACGACCCCGACACGTACTTGAAGGCAGAGGGGGCGCCGGCCTACCGGGAGCGGCTGGCGGAGGCGCCGGATGCCGTGGAGTGGCTGGTCCGGCGGGCGCTGGCCGAGCACGAGACGCGGACCCCGGCCGGCAAAGCGGCCTACTTGAACGCGATCCTGCCCACCCTGGCCCGGCTGGAGAGCGCGGTGGAGCGGGCGGCCTGGCTGCCCCGCGTCGCGGAGGCGGGCGGCCTCGACGAAGCGGCCGCCCGCGACGAGCTGAGGCGCGCCCTGAGCGGCCGGGCTGCGGTGCCGGGCCCGGAGGTCTCGGCGAGGCCGACGCCGCGCCCCTCCCTGGTGCCGGCCGAGAAGTTGCTCCTGGCCCTGCTCCTAAGGGAGCGAGAAGGGATCGATCTTGCCCTAGGCGCGATCACGGACGCCGACATCGTCGGCCTGCAATCGGCGGAGGTCCTGCGCGCGGCCAAGACCCTCTACCTGCGGGGGGAGAGGCCGACCGCGGCCGCCCTCGCGGCCGCCCTCGCCAGCGACGAGGCCCGCCGTATGCTGACCGCAATTGCGGTGGAAGGCGGCCCCACCGATGGCGTCACCCCCCTGGACTGCGTCCGGGAGCTGAAGTCGCTGCCCCTCAAGGCCCGGATGGCGGAGATCCAGAAGACGCTCAAGAGCGCCAGCGGCCCCTCCCTGGACGCGCTGCTCCGGGAGAAGAACCAGATCAAACGGCAAATCGCGAACTTATGACGGCTCATACGAGGTAGAACTAAGGCAATGGCTCTGTCTATCGAAGAAAAATACGACGAGGTACGGCAGCTCATCACCATGGGCAAGGAGAAGGGCTACCTTCTCTACGAAGAGGTCAACGACATGCTGCCGTCCGAGATCAGCTCCTCGGACGAACTGGACGACATCTTCTCCATGTTCGGGTCCATGGGCATCGAGGTCGTGGACTCAGAGCAGAAGTACCGGGAGAAGGCGGAGGGCGAGGAGGGCGCGGAGCTGGACCTCACCCCGGGGGCCCTCGACAAGACCAACGACCCCGTGCGCATGTACTTGCGAGAGATGGGCACCGTGCCCCTCCTCACCCGCGAGGGGGAGGTGGAGATCGCCAAGCGCATCGAGCGGGGGAAGAAGGCGGTCCTGCGCGTGATCGCCCGCACCCCCATGGCTGCCCAGGAGGTGGCCCGGCTGGGCGAGCGGCTCCAGGCCCGGGAGATCACGGTCCGGGACGTGGTGGTCTTCAACGAAGAGGAGGTCACGGAGGAGAAGCTTGAGAGCAAGATCCGGGAGACCCTGAAGCTGATCGGCAAGGTGGCGGATGCGCACCGGGAGTACCTCTCCTACCGACGGCAGTTCCTGAAGCTGGACCGGAGGGCGCCCCGCTATTACCGCGCAAAATGGAAGCTGGGCCGGATGCGCATCCGGGTCTCCCAGGCCATCCGCCACATCGAGTTCAGCGAAGCGGTGAAGCGCCGGCTCACAGAGCGGATCCGGGAGTCGGTGGAGCGCATCCGCGAGGCGGAGAGCCAGATGGCCCGCTTGGAGCCGAAGCTCCGGCACAAGGTCTCCGACGAGTACAAGAAGGCGGTCCGCAAGCTGATCCACGAACAGAGGGGCCTGCTCGGCGGCATCCAGGAGGAGTTCGACACCCGGCCCGAGGAGCTGAAGCGCACCCTGCGCACGGTGGTGGAGGGCGAGCACCAGGCGGAGCAGGCCAAGAAGGAGCTGGTGGAAGCCAACCTCCGGCTCGTGGTCTCCATCGCCAAGAAGTACACGAACCGGGGGCTGCAGTTCCTGGACCTCATCCAGGAGGGCAACATCGGCCTCATGAAGGCGGTCGACAAGTTCGAGTACAAGCGCGGCTACAAGTTCTCCACCTACGCCACCTGGTGGATCCGCCAGGCCATCACCCGCGCCATCGCCGACCAGGCCCGCACCATCCGCATCCCCGTGCACATGATCGAGACCATCAACAAGCTCATCCGAACCAGCCGGGCCCTGGTCCAGGAGTACGGCCGGGAGCCCACCTCGGAGGAGATCGCCAAGCGGATGGACATCCCGGTAAGCAAGGTCCGCAAGGTGCTGAAGATCGCGCAGGAGCCGATCTCCCTGGAGACGCCCATCGGGGAGGAGGAGGACTCGCATCTGGGGGACTTCATCGAGGACCGCAACGTGGTCTCCCCCGCGGAGGCCGTGATCAACATCAACCTCAAGGACCAGACGGAGGCCCTGCTCAAGACCCTGACCCCCCGCGAGGAGAAGGTCATCAAGATGCGTTTCGGGCTGGGGGACGGCAGCGAGCACACCCTGGAGGAGGTCGGCCAGAACTTCGCGGTCACCCGCGAGCGCATCCGCCAGATCGAGGCCAAGGCCCTGCGCAAGCTCCGCCATCCCAGCCGTAGCCGAAAGCTCAAGGCCTTCCTGGAGGGGAGCCGAATCTAGGCGACAAGCCCGGAGAACGATCCCGCAGCAAGCGAAAAGGGGCGGCCGGAGCCGCCCCCTTTTTCCTAACCGACGATGATGTCCGTCTAGAAGCGGAATCCCAGGGATACGAAGTACTCGCGCGGGAAGGGGTAGGCGCTAGTGGCCGTTCCCTTGAGGAATGTCCCCCCGATGGTGTATCCGGTCGGGATGCCCAGGGCGTCCTTGGGGCTGTTGGGATCCGCCCTGACCCCCGAGATGCTGGGGTTGATGAGGGGGGTGCTGTCGAACAGGTTGCGGATCTCGAACTTCACCCACGGCCTCGCGCTCTTGTAGATGGGCACGCCCCAGTTGATCGAGAAGTCGATGAGGTGAGCATCCTCGAAGAACTGGGAGCCGCGCCCGGGCGCGAAGTAGATGGTCTGGCTGGTGGGCAGGTCCGGGTAGAGCGCCGCCCCGATGGCCTTCTGGACCGAGGTCAGGCCCGCACCCGCCTGCCGGATGCTGTAGGCGGTGCCGGAATCGAAGCGGTAGAGAAGCCCGAGGCTCACGTCGCCGGCCTTGCCGAGGCCGAGGTCATAGGTGGTCCAGGCCCGCGCGCGGTGCCGCTGGAAGCCCAGGAGATGGCCCACCGGGAACAAGCGGTTGGGGTCGAAGAGCTCGGGATAGTAGCCCGAGAAGAACGAGGGTGCACCCGGCTGGTTCGGGCCCTCGCCCTCCTGGTTGCCGTCGTCTTTGAGCATGAGCGTGTAGTGGCCTTGGAGGTTCCAGCGCGGGGTGGGACGATAGCCGGCCTGGAACTGCAGCGCCGAGTACTCCCGGAGGCCGGTGTCGTCATTGGCCCAGAGCTGGTTCGTGAAGGTCCCGAAGTCGATGCCGTTCACGACCACGTCCGTGAAGCCATTCTTGGTGTTGACGAACTTCTGCACAAAGTCGTGGATCTTCCGGTACGTGTAGATCGCTTTCAGGTAGCCGCCCCGCCCCAGCTCCATGCCCGCGGCCCCCGTTATCTCGTGGGTGAGCGGCGTCTTGATGTCCGGGGAGTACTTCACGTTGGCGGTGGGGAAGGTCCCGCCGATGATTGTGCTGTAGTTCGCGGGGTCGATCCCGGGGGCGAAGGCGCGCCCTTGGCCCGCGGGCCCGGTGTAGAGATAGTAGATCGCGTTCGGGTTGCCGACGTTGGTGTTGTTGAGGAACTGGGTCTCGTTCAGCTTGCCCGCGTAGTGCGAGTAGGTTGCATCCAGCTTGAACTTGCCATCCCCGTTCACGTCAAAGGAGGCACCCAGCCGGGGCACGATCCGGTTCGCGCTCACGGTCCTGATGTTTCCGGTGGCTTCGCTCTTCTCCCACTCCGCCCGCACCCCGAGGTTGAACCCCCAGTGGTTGTTGAGGGTCCACTTGTCGTTGAGGTAGGCGGAATTGGTGGTGAGGTAGCTGACCGCACCCCGAACGGCCTGCCAGTTCTGGAGCTGGCTCACGCCAGGCGTGAAGACGGGTTCCACGTAGCCGTTGGAGTCGAACAGGGGCTTCCCGTTGGCGTCCGTGGCGTAGTCCGTGTAGAAGACGTAATTCGTCGACGACTGCGAGTTGCCGCCCGTGCGCTGGGAGCGGTAGTTCTCGAAGCCCAACTTGAGGTCGTGCTTCCCGAGGTTTTGCGTGGTGAGGAAGTACGAGAGCGAGCCCGCGAGCTGCCGATTGTCACGGTGTTCGGGGTCGGTGGCGTCGAAGTAGGGGGCGTTGTAGGCGAGGAAGGCACTCTGCGCGAGGTAGGGCGAGTCGATGATGCTCGTGCTCGTCCCGCCTTCGTTCTGGAACTGGAAGGTCTTCCTAGAGACCTGGAGCTCCACGAACAGGTTAGGCCGGAGCACGCCGTTGTAGTTCGCGACGAAGAGATCAACCGGCTCGTTGCCATTGAAAGCGTCGTGGATGGGGTCGATGTCGACGTCGAAGGGTGTCCGGTGAAGCGCGTCCGAGACTTTGGTGTAGGACACGGTCACGGTGTGGTTCGGGTTGATCGCGCCCGAGAGCTTGATCTCGCCCCGCTTCTGGTCCCGCGTCTGGGTGAATGGCAGACCGCTTTCCGGGAGGGTGAGCTGGGTGTTGGTGCCCTCCTTGCGTCCGGCCGCGAAGAACCAGAGGTGGTCCTTGACCAAGGGCCCGCCCAGGGTGGCCTCGTAGAATTTGTTGAGAGTGTCTTGGCGCTTGATCCCTTGCTGTTTTTCAAACGGGGTCGTGTCGCGCCAGGACGGATCGGAGAAGTTCACGCGGAAGCTGCCCGAGAAATCATTGCCGCCCCGCTTGGTCACGGCGTTGATGACGCCGCCCCCGAAGCGGCCGTACTCGGCGGAGATCCCGGACGTGAGGACCTGCGTTTCGTCGATGGCGTCCTCGATGAATGCGAGATGGGCGGTCCCGAAGAGGTTGTCGTTGACGTCCACGCCGTCGACCAGGAACACGTTGTCGTAGCCGAAGTTCCCGGCGATCTTGACCTGCCCTGTGTTGGACACGTTGGCGTCGATGAGGCCGGGGGCGAGGGCGGTGATGGCGGCCAGGTTGCGGCCGATGGCCAGGCTGTCGATCATGTCCGACTTGTAGTTGGCGCCCACCTGGGTTGTGGTGAGGGGGGTGGGGGCCTCCGCGGTCACGACCACGCTCTCCTGAACGGTCGCGACGGTTATGGTCACGTCCACCGGACGCTCGGAACCGAGGGCGACGGTTACCGACTTCTCGATCGTGGCGAACCCCGAGAGCTCGTAGCTGATCTTGTAGCTACCGGGCGGAAGGGCTTTGAAAATATACCCGCCGTTCACGTCCGTGATTGACGTCCGCGTCCCCAGAAGCGACGGCGACTTGAGGGTGACGCTCACGCCGGGTACGGGCTGACGGTCAGACGACCGAACGGTTCCGGTGAGGCTGCCGGTCTGGGTGCCCTGGGCAAAGGCGAGACCAAAGCTCACCAGCACCAGCGCGACAACCAACGGCAACTGACGTCTCATCGTCATCGTTAGCTCCCTTTTTGTTTGGCCCCACTCGACGCTCGATGGCGGTCACTGGTGCTCTTAATCAATTGATTGAACGGCCGTCGGCGGGTTTGAACCCAGGGCAGAGACGCCCCGCGTGAGAATTGATTCACGCCCTGCTTCAATGCAATGCAGGGGCCAGAGCAGGAATTCCCTGTCATTCCTGGCAGAAGTCGTTGACCTGATGCGACATCTGGCCGAAATGCATACAGAGGAATGAAGGATTTTAAGGACTAAGATCCAATCGTCTGTTGATTGACTTCAGCCGTTCGGATCCTCGCGCGATCAAGGGCGAGGATCGGCGCCCGTGCGCGGCGGCAGACGCGCCCGCCGACGCCAAGCCAAGCCGCCGCGAGCGTCGCCCATCGACTCCAGGGTCTTCGCGGCCAGGAGGGCGCTCGACGGCCCCGGGTTGGCTCTGGCCATGGCTTCCAGCAGCCGATCCACCTCGCGCACACCACGGTGCGTGAGGCCGTAAAGGATGGCCAGGCGAGCGTAGGCCTGGGAGTTCCGTGGGAAGTCCTGGATCTCTTGCCCGAAAGCTGCTTCCGCTTCTTCGTAGCGGCTCATGCGGGCCAGGGCATCTCCCCTCAGAAACTGGAGGTCGAGAAGGGGGGAC